>DMQJ01000026.1:5109-5338 GCA_003455715.1 Acidimicrobiaceae bacterium
ACCATCGGCCAGCACGGCTTCGAGGCCCACCACCTGCGCTCGCATGGTGCCGAAGCGCACCACCCGCGAACCACCGGCGTTGGTGTTCACCGCCCCGCCCACGGTGGCCGAAGCACGCGCCCCCCAGTCGACGGCGCAGACGACTCGGGGGGCTCGGGGGTCCTCCTGCCCACCCCGGATGGTGCCCCTGGGAACGACGGTGGCCTGGTTGGCAAGCACGCCCAGCGGC
>DMQJ01000090.1 GCA_003455715.1 Acidimicrobiaceae bacterium
GCCCGTGCTGGGGGCACCCGACGTTGCGGCGGCCACTGCCGCGCTCGACACGTCGCACGATCTGGTGCCCGACTTCGAAGGCGCTCGCCACTCGGCAGTGCTGGTGGTGCTCGCCGACGGGCCCGAGGGCGCCGAGGTGCTGCTCACTCGGCGCTCGATGACCCTCACCCACCATCGTGGCGAGGTGAGCTTCCCCGGCGGCCGCCTCGACCCAGGCGAAACCTACGAAGACGCCGCCCTCCGCGAGGCCGACGAAGAGGTGGGCCTGCACCCGTCGAACGTGGAGCTGGTGGCCCGCCTGCACCCCATCGGCACGTGGGTGAGCCAGAGTTGGATCATGCCGGTGGTGGCCAGGGTCGCGTCGCCGCTCGCCCTGCGCGCACGCACCTCTGAGGTCGACCGGGTGATGTGGGTGCCGCTCCACGACTTCACCCGTCCGGGCACCTTCCGCGAAGAGTGGTGGCACACGGCGGGCGGCGAACGCCCTATCTACTTCTTCGAACTCGACGACGAAACCGTGTGGGGTGCCACCGCCCGCATGCTGCACCAGTTGCTGCGGGTGGCACACGGCGTGGCCCCGATGGATGGTCCCGAGGCCGCGCCGCTGTAGCCCCGTGCTACGGACCGCCGGCGACTCGCACCGCTGAGTAGAACGCGAGTGCCCAGTGGAGGCACGACGGCCGTAACCAAACAGCCCTCGTGCGGCAATGGGTGCGCATGTCGGCGAGGAAGACGGTGTCGACCGCCTTTCGATTCGAGCCGTTCCAGTAGGTGCGGCCCGTCCCATAGCGCCGCTCGAGCCGCTGCAGGTTGCGATACCCGAAGTCGTGGCGTCGACACGCATTTCGGAAGTCGAACGACAGCCCGGTGCTGCCCACCAGCGGCGCTGAACACAGGTCGGTGCTCCAGTCGAACCGAGGGTCTCGTCGGCCGGAGTGGCCAAGGAACTCGTCGAGTGACACTGCGAAGAGCATCCGATGGACGAACGCCCACTCGTCGGCGGCGGATCGGGTGGAGGCGTGGCCGGTGGCTACCGGCAAGAGGACGGTCAGGACACTCGTGACCGCGACGAGCAACGCAGTGCGTGAACGCATTGGTGCTCCTTTTGTTTCGCCCACGTGGGACGTAACGGCGGATTCAACCGTGACGGACGCCTGCTGACAACCCGACCCTCGCGTTGTGGAACGCTGCCGAGGCTGCGACGATGGGGCCATGTCTCGCACCCTGCGGATGATGTTCGCCGTCGGCCTTGCCGCCGCTGTCGCCACCGGATGTGGTGGTGAAAACCCGTACGACGCCGCCGAGAATGCGCCGGTGGCCACCCAACCGGCAACCGATCGCACCATCGTCGAAAACGTGTTCCTGCCCGAGGGCGAGAACCTCAGCGATTGCATCGGTGCGGTCGAGCGACCCAACTGTGGCAGCTCGGCCAAGGGCGGTTGGCGTCAGTACACCGTGATGGGCGTGCTGGTGGCAGGTCTGGCGTTCGTGGGCTGGCGCATCAGCTTGGGCGTGCGTGCCCGCGATGCTGTGGTGAACAAGGTCCCTCAGGAGCCCACTCCCTAACGGCCGTCGACGCCGGGCGGCTACACGCCTGCCAAGAGGTCGCCGCAGAAGGCGACCGTGCCACTCGCCAGCGCGTGCGGCGCTTCCCACGGCACGAAGTGGCCGCAGTCGCGCAGCAGGTACGGACCAACGTGGTTGGGGAACACGACGGCCGCCATCCGGTCGAATGCGGGGTACAGCACGTGGTCGCTCGGCCCGAACAGGATGAGTGTGCGCGTGCGCGGGTTGGCCTCCAGCCGAGCTGGCTCGCTGCGCGCCGCCTCGGAGAACGAGCTTTCGTACCCGCCGAAGCTGGCGCGCAGATGGTCGGCGTCGGCGAACGGCTCGGTGTGGAACTCCACCTCACCGGGCCCGCCGAATGCGCCGGGGTGTGCCCAGAAGCGACTGGTGTAGAAGGTGGCGATGTAGCGACGGCGTTCCTCGGGGGTGCGCAACTCGCTGGCCAACCCGTCGGGGTCGGTGCCCTGGCGGAGAAAGTAGTCGGCTGCCTCCCGCGGTGGGCGGGTGCCCTCGATGCCTGCCATCTCGTCCTTCAGATAGGGCAGTGGGCTGTTGAACAGCACCATCCGGTCGACCCAGTCGGGGTACCACAGCGCGAGTTGCTGAATCACCGGGCCGCCCAGATCGCCGCCGAGCAACACCACCCGCTCGTGGCCCAGGTGGTCGTGCACCAGCGCGTACAGGTCGCGTGCGTGAGCGGCCACGTCGTGGAAGCCGTCGGGGCCAAGGTCGCTGTCGCCGAAACCGCGCAGGTCGGGAACGATCACCTCGAACCCGGCCGCAGCCAGCGGCTCGATGACCTTCCAGAAGACGCGCTTGGTCTCCGGCCAACCGTGCACACACAACAACGGCACACCGCCCACGCCCTCGCGGACGAACGCTTGGCGGAAGCCTTTGGGCGAGGCGTGGTGAACAGCGAAGCGGTCGGGGTCGATGTGCGGCGCGGGCATACGGGCACCGTAACGCTGGTCGGAGGGTGTCACCTTGGTCGGGCTAGTGTCGCCCGCCATGACGGCGACGGTGAGCACCGGAGCGATCCTGTTCACCGACATGGTCGAGTCCACAGCGCTTCGGTCGCGTCTTGGGGAGGTGCGCGCCGACGAGCTGCGCCGACACCACGACCAACTGCTCGCCGATGCCATCGCTGCCCATCGCGGCGAGGTGGCCCGATGGACGGGCGACGGGGTGAAGGCCGTCTTTCCCACGGCCTCCGATGGGGTGGGTGCCGCGGTGGCCATCCAACGGGCGGTGCTGCAGTACGGACTCGGGGCCGAGGCGGTGTCGGCCTTCCAGGTGCGTATCGGCCTCTCTGTCGGCGAGGTGTCCACCGACGAGAACGGCGACCGTCGTGGCGTCGCCGTGGTGGAGGCTGCCCGCCTCGAAGCGCTCGCTCGACCGGGCGAGATTCTGGCCACCGAGATGGTTCGCCTGCTCGGCCATCGGCGCGCCAACGTGCGATTCGACGAGGTCGGTGAACGCACGCTGAAGGGCATCGAACTGCCTGTCACCGTGTTTCGCGTGGTCGACACCGAAGCCGTTGCAGCAGCTCCGTTGCCGCGGTTCCTCGTGCCCGACAGTCACCTGCCGATGGTTGGTCGCGAGGCGTTGGTGCAGACGTTCGACCAGCGGTGGGCCGACGCCCGGGCAGGTCGTGCCGGTGTGGTCGTCGTACGCGGTCAAGCCGGCATCGGCAAGACCAGATTGGTGTCGCAGTTCGCCGCCATGGCTCACGCCAGCGGCGGGCTGGTGCTCGGTGGGTGGTGCAGCAGCGACGTCGACGTTCCGTACGAACCGCTGGCAATGGCCTTCCGGTCCGTTGCGGGGCTCGACCCGGCACTCGACGCTGCGCTCACCTCCAGTGCCGGTGCGCTCGGCCGCCTCTTTCCGGCCACGAGCGGCGATGAGCTGCAGCCCTACTTCCCCCGACTCGAGCTGTTCGATGCCGTGGGCGAACTGTTGCACCGCCTTGCCAAACGCCAACCGGTGCTGCTCGTCGTCGACGATCTGCACTGGGCCGCGGCGCCTACGGTGCTCCTCCTTCGCCACCTCATCGGCGCCGCCAACGAGGATCGTCTGCTCATCGTGGGCACGTTCCGCGATGGCGATCTCGGGCCGTCCCACCCGATGCGCGACCTGCTGGCAGACGTTCGCTCCGCCCGCAATGCCACCATCCTCGACCCGCTCGGGTTGAACGAAACCGACGTCGCGGCACTGGTGAGCACGGTCGCGCCGTCGGCGCCACTCAGCCGCGCCGCGCTGGTAGCCGAAGCTGTGTGCAGAGAGACGGCTGGCAACCCCTTCTTCGCGGCCGAGTTGCTCCGTCACCTCACCGATACCGGTGAGCTCCAGCGGTCGCTCACCGGCGACTCAGCCTCGGTCGCGTCGGTGCCGTTGGAGATGTCCGATGTCGTTACCCGACGGCTGGCCCAATTGGTGCCTGGGGCGGTGGATGTGTTGCGTGCAGCGGCCGTCATCGGCGCGTCATTCGACGTCGGTCTTCTTGCCGACGTCACCGAGATGCCAGAGGGGGCGCTCGTCGACCTGTTGGAGGGCGTGGCCCGCACCGGGCTGGTGGCCGAGTTGGGAGTGGGCGAGTTCGGTTTCGTTCACGCCATCGTGCGCACCGCGCTGCTCGATGGGTTGAGCGCAACTCGCGCTGCCCGACTGCACCGCAGCGTCGCCGAAGCCTTGGAGGCAAATGGCGCCGACCAGTTCGACGAGTTGGCGTTCCACTGGCAGATGGCCGGCGTGGAGGCCAATGCCACGAGCCACCTGATGCGCGCGGCCGACCGCGACATGGGTGCACTTGCCTTCGAGTCGGCGAAGGCTCGGTACGTGAGGGTCATCGACCTGCTCAACCGCGATGTGCGGGCCGACACGCAGGTGCGGGCCCGGGCCTGGATCGGTCTGGCCGCAGCGCAACGTGGCATGTTCGACCCGACGTTCAAGGAGGCGGCGGTTCGGGCTGCTCGCCTGGCACGCAGCGCACGCGACCCGTTGTTGATGGCGGAGGCAGCCAACCTCACCACGTGGCTGGGCACACACTCGTTCTGGGTGGCCGAGGCGCCCGACACCGAGATGATCGAACTCTGCGAGCACACGCTTGCCCAGTTGCCAGCCGACTCGCCGCTGAGGGTGCGACTGTTGGCCACGCTGGCGTCGCACCTCACCTTCTCCCCGAGCTTCGACCAACGTGTGACGCTCATCGCTGAAGCCAACCGATTGGCGGCGCTGTTGGGCGACACCCAGTTGATGGTCGACGTGCTGCACGCAGAGTTCGTCTGCCTGTGGGAGCCGGGCACACTCGCCCGACGCGAGCAGATCGCCCGCGACCTTGGTCGCCTGGCTCGGGCCACCGGTGAGGCGCACCTCGAGTTTCTGTCGGGCTTCTTCGCCGCCTACTGCCTGTTGGAGCGTGGCGAACTCGACGCATGTGAGGCTCGCTTGGTGCAGTTGGAGCCTGCCCTGGCAGCGATCCGGGACGGGCAGAACGAGTTCCTCATCGAGCGGCTGCGCATCACCATTGCCATCCTGCGTTCCGAGGGCGGTGTACAGGCTCGGGTCGACGCACTGTTCCAACGGTTCGGGCAGTCGTTGACCGACGCCGAAGGCACGTGGATGATCCAAACCGCGGTGCTCGCCTACCAGGCAGGTGTGTTGGGCGACCTGGTCGGCTCGCTGCAGTCGATGACCACCGGCCCCCAGGCGCGCATGTGGGCGGCAGGATTGGCGGTAGCGCTGTGGTGGTCGGGCGATGAGCAGGGTGCCGCCGAGGTACTCGACCGCCCCGACGACCTCCCGCGCAACTACTTCTGGCTCGCGGTGCAGCAGGCGCTTGCGGAGGTGGCCGTAGGCCTCGGTCGGCACGATCATTGCCGCACGATCTTCGACGACCTGCTGCCGTTCCGCGGGCTGGTGAGTGTCACCGGTGGCGGTTCCTCGTGCTTCGGGTTGGTGTCGCGCAGCCTCGGCGTGCTGGCACTGGAGTTGGGCGAGGTGGATCGCGCCATCGATTTCCTCGTGGAGGCTGTGGACCAGGCAGATCGAATCGGCGCCCACTTCGACGGCGTGTCGGCGCGGCGGTCGCTGGCCGCTGCGCTGCACCGGGCCGGCAGACATCACGACGTCGAACGTCTCACTGCCGAGGCGTCGGCTGTGGCAGAGTCTCGCGGCTTCGGACGTGAAGCGCGGTTGATCGGGGAGTTACGCGAGATGTGGTCATGAGTGCGGCGCGTCTGCATCGCTTCGTGCTGGCGCACCTGTTCACCGTGGTGGGGGAGTGGATTGCGCTCATTGGCGTTGCCGTCTACGCGTACCAGTGGGGCGGCGCTACGGCTGTGGGCTACCTCTCACTCGTGGTGCACGGCCCGCCGCAACTCGGTGCGCCACTTGCTGCGCACCTCACCGCCCGTTACGCGCCGCACACGGTTCGGCTGTGGGGCTTCGGGGCGCAGGCCATCACCCTGGGTGCGGCGGCGGGCGCTGCTGCCGCCGACCTTGCAGCGCCGGTGGTCACTGCGTTGGTGTCGCTGTCGTTGGTGGCCATCCACACACTGCGGCCGACCGGCGCTGTGTTGCTTCCGGCGATCTCGACCTCCACCGAGGAACTGGTGCGCGCCAACCTGCGCGTGTCGTACTGCGACAGCGTGTGCGGGCTCGTAGGGCCACTCACCGCGGCGGCCCTGGCGGGCCTCGGGCAGATCGCCACGGTGTTCGCCGTCAGCGCAGCGGGCTCGGTACTTGCGTTCGTGTTCACGGCCTGGCGCCCTGCGCCCGCTGGCCGTGTGCGACCTTCGGTGCTGGCTGACGCACCGAAGCGCGTGATGCGGGAAGTGGCCGCGGAGCTACGGGTCCGCAGGTGGGCCGTCGGGGTCCTGGGTGTCTCAGCCGCTCGCAACCTGGTGATTGGCGCGTTCGACGTGCTGCTGGTGATCGTGGCGCTCCAGTCGCTCGACCTTGGCCCTGGGGGCCCCGGGCTGCTGTCTGGTCTGGTGGGCGGTGGTGCGGCGCTGAGCGTCGTTGTCATCACGGCTGCGGTGCGCCGCGCGCGGCTGCGTCGTGCGCTCTCGGTCGGCATTGTCGTGTCGGCAGCGCTGCTCGTCTTGCTCGGTGTCGTCACCGAGCGACCGGTGGTGTTCGTGGCCCTCCCGCTGCTGGGTGTGTGCCTGTCGGCGATGGAGAACCTCAGCCGCATGTTGCTGCAGCGATCCACCGACCCGCGCCGGTTGGGGCCGTTGTTCGCCGGGTTCGGGTTGGTCGGCGGCCTGTCGCAACTGGCGGGCGCCGGGCTGGGCCAAGTGGTGACCGCGTTGGTCGGTGCGGAGACCGGTCTGGTGGTCGTGGGTGGTGTCTTGGCCGTGCTGGCGCTGCTCACCAGCCGCGCCCTGGGCGACGCCGATGCACACGCCAGCGTTCCGGTGGTGGAGATGTCGTTGCTGTCGAAGCTGCCGTTGTTCGCCCCGCTGCATGCGGCCTCGCTGGAGGCGGTCGCTCGCGCCGCCGAGCATCAGCAGGTCGTCGCGGGCGACGTGCTCATCCGCCAGGGCGATCGCGGCGACGTGTTCTACGCCGTGGTCACGGGCGAGTTCGACATCGACATGAATGGTGTGTTCATCCGCTCCGCACCGCAGGGCGACTTCTTCGGCGAAGTGGCGTTGCTCAACGACTCGCCACGCACCGCCACGGTCACCGCGCGCACGAACGGGGAGATGCTCGTCATCCATCGCGAGCCGTTCCTGGTGGCCATCACCGGGCACGAAGCGGCACATGCGGCCGCCACCACCTACGTGGTGGAGATGGACCTCGAGGAGAAGATGAGACGCACGAGCGGCGGCTCGTCGTCTGCACCGTCGTAGCGTGGCGGGCATGACCCCCGACGAGTTCCGTCAACACGGCCACGCACTCATCGACTGGATCGCCGAGTACTTGGAGGGGGTGGAGCAACACCCCGTGGGTTCGCGGGTGCAGCCCGGCGACATCCGCGCGTCGTTGCCCGAACACCCGCCGGCAGCGGTGGTGCGCGGCGAGGCCGAGCCGTTCGCCGACGTACTGGCCGACCTCGACCGCATCGTGATGCCCGGCATCACCCACTGGCAGCACCCGAGCTTCTTCGCCTACTTCCCGGGCAACACCTCGTACCCGGCCATCTTGGGCGACCTCGCCGCGTCGGGCCTCGGGGTGCAGGGCATGAGCTGGGTCACCAGTCCCGCCTGCACCGAGGTGGAGACGCTGATGATGGACTGGATGCAGGAGCTGCTCGGCCTGCCCGACAAGTTCCGTTCGACGAGCGCCCACGGCGGCGGTGTCATCCAAGGCTCCGCGAGCGAGGCCACGCTCACGTCCATCCTCGCCGCCCGCTGGCGGGCCACCGGTGGGGCAGTGAATCACGATGGTGATACGTCTCGCCTGGTGGCCTACAGCACGTCGCAGTCGCACTCCTCCATCGAGAAGGGCCTGCGCATCGCTGGCATCGGGGTGGACCGGATGCGGGTCGTGCCGCACGACCCGTCGACGTTCGCCATGGTGCCGGCCGAGTTGGCGCGCATGGTGGCGGCTGACCGGGCCGCGGGCCTGGTGCCGTTCTGGGTGTGCGCCAACCGCGGCACCACCAGTTCGCTGGCGTTCGACCCGATCCCCGAGATCGCCGAGGTGGCCGCGACGAACGGTCTGTGGCTGCACGTCGACGCGGCCATGAGCGGCATCGCCGCGTTGGCGCCCGAGCACCGCTGGGTGCACGACGGCATGGAGTTCGCCGACAGTTACTGCACCAACCCGCACAAGTGGATGGGCGTCAACTTCGACTGCGACCTCTTCTACGTGGCCGACCGTTCGGCGCTACTCGGCGCGCTGAGCATTCTTCCCGAGTACCTGCGCTCGGCTGCGGCCGAGAGCGGTGCGGCCATCGACTACCGCGACTGGCAGATCCCCCTCGGCCGCCGCTTCCGGGCGCTGAAGCTGTGGTTCACGCTGCGGGCCGGCGGCGTGGGCGATGCGCAGGAGATGATCCGCCGCCACTGCGCGCTCACCCAGCAGCTGGCCGAGTGGGTGGCCCTCGACGACCGCTTCGAGATCGTCGCCCCGTACCCGCTGAACCTGCTGTGCGTGCGCCTGAAGGCTGGCGACCCTCACGCAGCCGACACGGCGACCGACGCGATGATCAGCGCCGCCAACGACACCGGCCTGGCCCTGTTCACCCGCACCGTGCTCGACGGCAAGGTGGCGTGCCGCATCTCCATCGGCGGTCGCAC
>DMQJ01000550.1:0-2186 GCA_003455715.1 Acidimicrobiaceae bacterium
GCGCGGCGGGTACCGGAGCAGCGGGGGCCGTGGTGGTCGATACGCCGGCGGTGACCCGGCCGTAGCGCTCGGCCTGGCTCACGAACTGGTGGTTGGCGAAGGCCATCACCGCTGCCGCGTCGAGGCCGAGCCGGACGCGAGCGACATGGTGGTAGAGGATGAGGTCGGCCCCGTTGCGAGCCTCCACCAACGCAACGGTGGCGGGGTCGAGTTGCGGCCCGGCGAAGGCCACGGGTGCGTCGGAGGCTTCGGTGACGTTGGTGCGCACATGCTGCAGCGGGCGGCCGACGAACTCGCTCAACTGCTGCCACATGGCCGGATCTTCCACGATCGACACCAGGCCGAGCCGCGTCACGGCCTCAATGGCCAGCGCCGCTACCTCGGCGTGGCGGGCCTCGGGGATGGGTCGGTCGGCGGGGATGAGTGCGGGCTCGTGCACCAGCATGCGGCACTGCAGATTGTCGTGCTGATGGGCTGCCGCATCGGCCTCCAGAAAGGCGCGCAGACCCCGCTGGGCGAAGCGCTGCACCTGATAGGTGCCGAACGCCTCGTTCTGTTCCACCGGCCGTACTGCCCAGTAGAGGTGGTGCGACAGCAGGCGGGCTCGTGGCTCGCGCAGTACGGTGAGGATGCGGTCGCCCGGCACCAACCGTTGCAGCCCGGGCAGCGAGATGTGCCCCAGTTGCAAGCGTTGGCCGTCGGTGGGCGGGGTCGGGTCGGAAGGCAGCAGCGTCTCGGCCCGCAACGATGGAGCGAACGTGTGCCACTCGGTGAACGGGCCGAACAGGCGCTCGTCGTAGCGAATGTTGCCGACCTGGTGCGCCGGGTAGTGCTCCAGCAAGGCGGCACGCACGCTCATGCCAGCCGTCTTGGGGATGTGCAGGAAGCCCACCGCGCGGGGTTCGCTCATCGCCGGCCTCGCAGGCGGGCGAACAGGCTCCGCGATGGCCTCGGTGCACCGGAGACTTCGGATGAGGCGAGATCGGCGGCCTGTGCTGCGGGCTCGGCTGGCGCGAACTGCCCGTACACCCCGGGGGTGCACAGTGCGGCCGCCTGAGGGTCGGCCGGTGCAGGAGGCAGTCCGCCGTCGGGCACCCGGGCAGTGATGACGAACTGCAGGGTGGTGGCGTCGGGGTCGGCGAGCACGGTGTCGAGCACCGGGCCGGGCACGTCGGTGGGGGCGGCCCCGAGGTTGGTGCTGAAGGGTGCCCAGGTGGTGATCTGCACGTCGAGTACCTGCAGGCCCACCGACTCGACGAGGCGGAGTGCTGACGAGCGGGTGAAGAACCGCAGATGGGTGAGGTCGAGCAGCCCGTGTTCCTTGTAGTCCCATCGGCCGGCCAACAGCGCCAGACGCACATCCACGTGGGCAACGTTGGGAATCGATGCCACCACCGTTCCGCCCGGGCGCAGCAGTTCGGCCGCCTGGCGCAGGGTGCGTTCGGGCCGCCGCAGGTGCTCGAGCACATCGGCCGCCACCACGGTGTCGAACGGTTCGGCGCCCACCACCTCGGCGAGGTCTGCCATGTCGAGGTCGGCGACGAACACGTGCGGGGTGACGGCGCGGGCTGCCGCAGCCGCAGCCGGGTCGACCTCCACACAGGTGACATCGTTGCCGGCGGCGACGAGGTGTTCGGTCATGTGGCCCGGCCCGCACCCCAACTCGAGCACCCGGCCAGCGGTGCCCACGGCCCGCAGCACTCGCGCGTGCGCAGAGTCGTCGGTGGGGTCGATCCCCTTGTGGTAACGGGCGGCGTCGATCATCGGGAACGGCAGTGGCGGAAGTGCCGAGAGGGAGCGGTCACGACGAAGGCGGTGGCGTCGCGACCACCCACCAACCTACTGCGTCGAACAGAGTGTGGGTGAGTTGCGACGAGCGGATGCACAGTGTCTGCGTCGACTCGTTGATGCCAACGGTGAGTGAGTTGGCCATCACCAGACCGGCTGCCGCGTTCACCGACGATGTGGGCGGCAGTGCCTGCCCGCACTCGAACGCGGTGAGCCAGCCGCGGAGCACCGGCCGCACGAACGTGATGGTGCCACTGACTGCCTGCGCGCCGGGGGGAGCGCCCACCACGTCGATCACCTGGCCCGCGCCGTGGCGACCCACCCATCCACCGAGTGCCGAGCGGGTGTCGAGCAGGCGGGTGGCCTGCGCGGGGACGAACGCCAACTCGCCGTCGGTG
>DMQJ01000550.1:2370-2913 GCA_003455715.1 Acidimicrobiaceae bacterium
AGGCGGGTGGCCTGCGCGGGGGCGAACGCCAACTCGCCGTCGGTGGTGAACGTGCCGGTGACGTCGAGGATCACATGCGGCAGCACCCCGGGGCTGTTGGGGTACACGCGCAGGCACACCGCCTGGTCGGCCCACTCCGCAGCGAACGCCGCCCCCGCCACCACCTCACCCGGTTGGAAGGCAAGGACCGGCAACTCGGACCCGCTGTTGTCGCAGCGACGCAACACCACCGTGCCGCCACTGGAGGTGGCGCCGGTGACCGTCACTGTCACGGCCAGTGCATCGGCCGACGGGACGGTTGCTTGCAGGTCGGTGGCAATGCCCGTGTTGCGTGTGTCGAGCGGGCGTTGCGGGGCGATGGGCGTGAACTTCAACGGTGCATCGGCTCCGAACCAGCCGGAGAGATGCACGGTGAGCGCGGTGGCTGCCGAGTTGTAGATGCACAGGGTGCGGTCGTTCAGACGCACGAGCGCGTGGGAGGTGCGCGGGATGCCCGCGGCGAAGTTGAGGCTCGAGACCACGGGCATGGTGCCCTCGCACGAT
>DMQJ01000550.1:3089-4115 GCA_003455715.1 Acidimicrobiaceae bacterium
GGTGCCCTCGCACGACCACGCGGTGAGCCACCCGCCCGCCGCCGAGTCGGTGGTGGAGAGCACCAGGTCGGCAACCACGGCGCCGTCGGGCGCGCTGGCCGACAGGTCGATCTCGGTCACCGTGCCTGCGGGCACGACTGGTGTGTCGGTGTCGGCCGAGTCGAACACCACGCTGGGCTCCAGGCTGTCGTAACCGACGGCGTCGCCCACGGCCGCGGGCAGCGGCGTGCGCGGCCCGGTGTATGTAGCCCACGGCATGGTCATGCCGATGTGGTCGCGCATCAGCGTGCTGCGCTTCACGTACTGCGTGCCGCTCGACGGGTGGATGCGCTGGCTGTCCATGAGGATCGCCGGGTTGGCGGTCGCCAGTGCGGTGGGCCAGTCCCACAGCACCAGGTTGGGCCGGCTGGCAGCCGCAAGGTCGAGTGCGGCATTCCAGCCGAGCATGCCCGTGGTGTAGGCGCCACCGAACTGGTGGTTCACCTTCGCCCACCAGATGCGGGCGTTGGGGTGATAGGCGGCGACGTGGTCGAGCACGTAGTTGATCTGGGTGGTGCACTTCGACGGGTCGGACGGAGTGCAGTACGGCGACAGCGGGCTGCCGAGGTGGTTGGCGCCGAGGTTGACGGCGATGACATCAGGGTGGAAGCCGTTGTCGTGCCAGCGCTTGATCCAGTACTGGGCGCTCACGTTGTTGTCGCTGGTCCAGCGCGTCTTCATGCCCAGGGTCGCCACCAAGTTGATGGGGCCCCAGCCGGCCGAGTTGAGCATGCTGGGGAGGCCGGGGTTGCTGGCGCCATCTGCTGAACCGAGCAGCACCGAGTCGCCGATGAGGCCGATGCTGCCCAACGAACCGGTGGACGTGTAGCGGTTGCAGTAGCGCTGCCAGGTGTTGGTGAACGGACAGGCGGGCGGGGGGGCGGGGGCGGCGGCGGCGGAGGGCGGGGGGGGGGCCACCACAGCGGGGAACGCGGGGGAGAGGACCGGCCGCAACAAGGGGGGGGGGGGGCGGCGGGGGGGCGCCTC
>DMQJ01000453.1 GCA_003455715.1 Acidimicrobiaceae bacterium
ACTTATCACTTATCACTTTTTACTCTCCATCTACAAAATTCGAGAAAACAGGAGAGTAAAAACCATGCCTACCATTCGTATTCCGACCCCGCTACGGCCGTATTCCGGCAATAACGCCACCGTCAAAGTAAACGGCACAGACGTGAACAGCGCGCTGAGCGATCTGACGCAGCAGTATCCCGACCTGCGCCAGCATCTGTTTGAAAATGGCGAGCTGCGCAGCTTTGTCAACATCTACCTGAACCAGGAAGATGTGCGTTACCTGGATGGCCCGGCAACGGCCGTTGCGGAAAACGATACGCTGATGATTATTCCTTCAATCGCTGGAGGAAAATGAGGCGTGAAACGTGAAACGTGATTTCCCTTCACGGTTCACGCTTTAGATAAAGGAAACTGGAGAAAGGAAATGAGCACCTCGAAAGAACGAAAAGTAGATCATTCCGCGCTGCGGGTGAACCAGGCATTTATTATTGGTTTGAGCATTTTGGCCTTTGTGCTGGATGCTGTCTGGCTGGCGGCGTTGGTGGGGCTGGTGATGCTGGTGGGAACGGCCGTTCCTCACCTTTCCCTCTTCAAACGCATCTACCAGCACCTTTTGCGCCCCGCCGGGCTGGTCAAACCAGACGTCATCGTCGATAACCCCGAACCGCACCGCTTTGCCCAGGGCTTTGGCGGTGTGGTGCTGGCTGTGGCCGTGGTGGCGCTGCTAGCGGGACTGCCCGTCCTGGGCTGGGGGCTGGTCTGGCTGGTGATTGCCCTGGCGGCGCTGAACCTGTTCCTGGGCTTCTGCGCGGGCTGCTTTGTCTACTACCAGCTCAACAAGCTGGGGCTGCCCGGCTTCCGCGTCAGCCCGATTCGGTGAACGGTAATCGGTAATCCGTGATTGGTACTCCGATTACCGATAACTGATTACCGATTACCAAACAAAAAAGACTATGATCGAAAGAGTACTCATCACCACCTTACTCATCATGCTCGGTACCTCGGCGTATGCCACGTTTAAGCGGCGGCATGTGCGGGTGCTGGGGGATTTGGCAACGGCCGCTGCGACAGACTCACCCGCTACGACAGGCTCAGCGACCATCCTTTACTTTGCCAGCGACAGCTGTGCCGCCTGCCCCAGCCAGGCACGCTATTTGGAGCAGCTGTTGGCGCAGTGGCCGGAGGGGTTGGCTGTGCAAAAAATTGATACGGCGGTGGAGCCGGAAACGGCCGTTAAATACGGCGTCTTTACCCTGCCCACCACCATTCTCATCGACCAGCAAGGCGACGTGCGCGAGATCAACTATGGCCTCACACCCACCCACAAGCTCACCCAGCAGGTCGCCAGCCTGGCCTAAATTACTAATAACAAATTACCAATTACTCAATTACGATTGTGTAATAGTAATTGGTAATTAGGTAATTACACGGAGACTTTTATGAGCAGCAAAACCTTAATTAACCCGGCGGCGATTGCCGATGTGAGCCTGTCGCATGAAGAAGTGCAGCGCTACAGCCGCCACCTGATCATGCCCGAGGTGGGTATGGAGGGGCAGAAGAAGCTCAAAGCTGCCAGCGTCTTGCTGATTGGTGCCGGTGGACTGGGTTCACCTTTGGCTATGTATCTGGCGGCGGCGGGAATCGGCCGTATTGGCCTGGTCGATTATGATGTGGTCGATTACACCAACTTGCAGCGCCAGATCATCCACGGCACCAAAGACGTGGGGCGGCCCAAGCTGCACAGCGCCCGCGACCGCATTCTGGACATCAACCCACACGTCCAGGTGGACACCTACGAAGTGCCGCTGACCTCCGACAACGCCCTGGAGATTCTGGCCCCGTATGACATCATCATCGACGGTACGGACAACTTCCCCACGCGCTACCTCACCAACGACGCCTGCGTGCTGCTGGGCAAACCCAACGTCTATGGCAGCATCTTCCGCTTCGAGGGCATGGTCAGCGTGTTCCACCCGCTGCAGGGCCCGACGTACCGCGACATGGTGCCCGAGCCGCCGCCCGCCGAACTGGCCCCCAGCTGCGCCGAGGCCGGTGTGCTCGGCGTGCTGCCCGGCATCGTCGGCAGCATCCAGGCGCTGGAGACCATCAAGATCATCCTCGGCATCGGCGAGCCGCTCATCGGCCGCATCCTGTCGGTCGACACCACCGACATGAGCTTCCGCACGTTCAAGCTGCGCCCCGACCCTGCCAACGAGGTCACCTACGCCAACCGCGACCGCATCATCGTGCAAGAGCTCGAGGGCCTGTGCGCCCCCGGCCTGTCGCACTGACCGTTCGTCGGGTGTCTGCCTCGCCCAGTCTGCGTCGCGGGTTCTTCGCCCGCTTCCGGATGGTCGGGTTCGCCGAGTTCTTCTCGTTGTTGATCGCGTTCGTCCCCGTGGCCGACATGGTCGGCGGAGCGCGGTTTGGAGGCGCCGACTTGGCTGTGGTCTCTGCGCTCCTGTTGGCTGCTGTCGCGATCCGTGTGGTAGTTGCTACCGAGTACGCACGTCTTACCGACGATGGTCTGGAGTGGCGGTCACTGTTCCGCAGCTACCGCATCGGGTGGGCTTCCATCACCGAAGCTCGCCTTGGCAACCTGTGGCTCTTCCCGTACCGAGGGAGCGGCTTCGACTGCATCGAAGTGGAGTTCGTCAACGGAGCTACTCGCCGCCTCCGCGCTTCGGTGGGCTGCAGCAGGCAGGCGCGCGCAGAGTTCATCCTGCTCACAACGGCACGGCTTCATCCACAACCGTGAGTTCGTCGCGCTCTTGCAGCACGACTCCGGCGATCACCATCGCTGCGCCAAGCAGGTCGATGGTGGTCGGTCGCTGATCGAGCGCGAGGAAACCCACCACCATCGCCGTCACCGGCAGCAGCGCCAGCAGCAGCGCGAACCGGCGCATCGGAATGCGGCGCAGCACCACCTGGTCGATTGCGTACCCGACGGCCGACGACAGCAGCCCGACGAGGAAGCACAACCACAGAAGGCGACCCGACCCAACGACCGTGCCGAGGTCGCGGAACCCGAACGGCACCAACGCCACGCTGCCGATCAGCAACCCGACGCCGAGCCCGCTCAGCCCGCGATCGAGCGCCGCCACCCGCCGCCCGAGCACGATGTATGCGGCCCAGAACGCCGAGGCCATCAGGATGAACAGCACGCCCAGCGCATCGCCACCGATCTCCACGCCCGACAGCACCACCACGCCCGTAGCGGCCAGCACGAGCGCCACCGTGTTGCGGCGGGTGCGGGTGAACCACGCAGCGATCGAGATGGGCCCGATGAACTCCATCACCACGCTCTTGCCCAGCGGCAGGCGGTCGATGGCGTAGTAGAAGCTGAGGTTCATCGCCGCCGTCGCCAGGCCGAAGATGGCGGCGGCCCGCAGGTCGGCGCGTGTCCACGGTCGCCTGCCGCGCCACGAGATGGCCAGCACCGGTAGGGCGCCGAAGAACACGCGGAACAGGGTGACCGTGCCGGGCGACAGTTCGTCGAACAGCCCGACGGCGATGACCGCGCCGGTGTACTGGGCGATGCCCGACACGGCGAACAGCGCCTCGGGTGAGGCGGTGCGGAAGAACTGGGCGGGTGAACGCACGTGCGCCGGCGGCCGCCGGGCTCAGTCGAACAGGTCGGGGTCGGTGCGGCAGATCTCCTGCCACAGCGGCTGGAAGCTCAACCAGCCGGCGATGGGTGACGCGGTCTGCTCGCGGGTGTAGGTGGCATCCTCGTGCGGGATGGGCACGGGTGTGCCGGCAGCCATCGCGAGCAGTTGGGCCTGGCACGTGCGGTCCATCGAGAGGAACCAGAAGGCGGCTTCGTCGACCGTGGCGCCGACCGTGAACAGGCCGTGGTTCTGGTGGATCGCAGCCTTGCCCTTCGGGAACTGGCTCACCAGTTCGCGGCCGTCTTCCACACCGAACTGCACGCGGCCACGCTGGGCCTGGATGACCACATGGTCTTCGTAGAAGATGCACGAGTCTTGGGTGAGTGGGGCGAGCGGAATGCCGAGCGAGCTGAACGCCTTGCCGTGCACGCTGTGGCTGTGCGCCGCGGCGATCACGTCGGGTCGTGCCTCATGCACCGCGGAGTGGATGACGAACGCCGCGCGGTTGACCGGGCGCGAGCCGTAGATGACGTTGCCGTCGTGGTCGACCAAGATGAGGTCGCTCACCCGGATGTGGCGGAAGCTGACGGCGAACGGGTTCACCCAGAAGTACTCGGGGAACTCGGGGTCGCGCACCGTGATGTGGCCCGCAACGCCCTCACCGAAACCGACCCGGCCGAAGATGCGCAGCGCGCCAGCCAACTTCTGCTTGCGGTGCAGGCGCTCCTCCTCGACGGTGGCGAACGGGGCGGGCAGTTCAAGGCCCACCTGCTTGGGAGTGAGCTCCACCCCGTCGATCATGCGGACGCCGTTCTCGGTGACAGTCATGCGCGCCAGGTTAGGTCACCTGCGCCCTCGCCGCCGCTGCTGAGCCTTCGTCGTGGGTTGCCCGACGCGGCTGCCACTCGGTTGGCGCCGACCGGCGGGGGAGTGCACGAGCAGGTCGCCCGGCACCGACCATTCGTACGGGCTGAGCAAGCGAGCGGCGGCGATGAACTCGCCGATGTCGGTGACGCTGCAGCCGAGGGAAGCCAGCATCCAGAAGGAGCGGCCGTTACGGAGGTGCACCCGGATGCACGGCATGGGAGTACGCCCGCCGCCCCTGCCCGCATAGAGCCACTTGGCGTCGAGTTCCACCAACTGCACCTCGTGCCACGGGTGGTGATGGCTGGCTGCAAGCGACCGCCATCGCAGCGCGGTGGCGTCGGCCGTGGCGTACTCGGCGAACGTGAGCACTCGAAACAACAGGGCGAGGGCGAACACCACCGCAACCAACCATGTGGCGTCGCCTCCCTCGCCGGCGATCAGGGTCCACCCCATCGTGGCCAACAACAGCCAGGCCACCCCACTGCCGAACCCGGCGAGGCGGAGCCGAGGAAGGACCCCCCTCCGCAGACGAACGCGCTCCATCGCTCGAACGCTACCCACCGCCTCGATCCGGCCCGCCGTGACCTTCATCAAGAAAGAAGACATTTCTAAGAACATGCTATCTCGCTTTCAATAATTTGCACCTAAATCGGCACGTCGTCGTGACTCTTTCCAGTCGCTCTTC
>DMQJ01000521.1:0-303 GCA_003455715.1 Acidimicrobiaceae bacterium
GCCGTTCACCTCACGGTGCGATGGACGCTTCGTCGAGCCACCGCCTGGGCGCCGACCGGCCACCTCGTGGCCATCGACCAGGTCGCGTTGCGCAGCGCAGCGCGTGGCTCTCGACCCCCCGAGCGCGGCAGCGACGCGGCCATCGACGACCTGCTGGTGGAACCCGTGCAGCCATGGCTGTTCCGCGCACCGGTCGACAACGACGGCTTCAAGCTGATGCCTGAGCTCGCCGAGCGCATCCGAGTGGGCGGCATGGCGCTCTTGCGTTGGCAGCAGCAAGGCATCGACACCGCGGCACCCGCC
>DMQJ01000521.1:495-797 GCA_003455715.1 Acidimicrobiaceae bacterium
GGCATCGACACCGCGGCACCCGCCGACGTGTTGCCGAGCACGTTCGATCGCACCGACACGGCCAACGGGGTGGAGTTCCGGCACGCCATCACCGTGCCCGAGGAGTTCGCCGACCTCCCGCGCGTCGGCGCACGTTTCGCTGTTCCGGCGCGGTTCACCCAGCTCCGGTGGTTCGGTCGCGGACCGCACGAGAACTACCCCGACCGCAACGGGGGAGCCGTGCTCGGTGTGTGGAGCGGCTCGCCCGACGAGCCGCCCTATCTCGTACCGCAGGAGTTCGGCCTGCGCACCGACTGCCGCTG
>DMQJ01000521.1:986-1361 GCA_003455715.1 Acidimicrobiaceae bacterium
GTCGTGTCGGAGCCCGGCGACGGCCTGCGCACCGACTGCCGCTGGCTGGAACTGATCGACCCGGTGGCCGGCGAAGTGGTGCGGGTCGACGTGCTGGCCCCCGCAGCACTGCACATGAGCGCCACCCGCTATTCGGTCGAGCAGCTGTACCGCACCGCCAACCACGACGAACTGCGCCCCGAGTCCGTGCTGTGGGTACACATCGACGCCGCTCACCGCGGCGTGGGTACTGCCAGCTGCGGCCCCGATGTGTTGCCCCACTACCGGGTGGCCGCCGGCACCTACCGCTTCGCCTACCGGGTGTCGCGGCGCACGGTGCGCCGCTGAGTCGCCCCGCCCGCTGCCTACCCAAACCCACCCGAGTGAGACCCGACC
>DMQJ01000521.1:1542-4266 GCA_003455715.1 Acidimicrobiaceae bacterium
GACCCGACCCACCCGAGTGAGAGGCTGCACCGGAGTGGGTACTCGCCTCCCGGGGCGCGAGTGGCCACTCGGGTCTCGGGAGGAACGGGCCGGGCCGTCAGAGTCGGTCAGTCTCGCCCGTTGTCCGGCGCGCGGTTAGGCCAGCAGGTCGGTGAGGTAGCGCTCGGGGGCGACGCCCGCGGGGAGATGATCCACCACCACGGTCGGGCTGCCCCGATGGGTGGTGGAGTGCAGCACCAACCGGTCGCGCACGATGTCGACCCGGGTGAGCGTGTGTTCCGACACTGGGGCCAACACCACCAGCCGCTGCCCCACCCGCGCCACGGTCTCGCCGGCTGCGAACACCGACGTGGTCATGTCGGCCGCGCAAGCCATCAGCAGGTCGGCATCGAGGACGTCGAGGCCTTGGGTATCGAGGTCGATGAGTACGACGCAATACGCCGACGCCGCAGTGGTGCCGGCGGTGCGGCACTGTGCCTCCACCTCGCGCAGCCGCACGCGAAGCACCACAGCCGTGGCGAGCCCGGTGATGGGGTCGATGCACGTGCCGGTGTGAGCACCGCGCACATAACCGGCTGCCCATCCCTCGGCCAGCGAACCGACCACCTGCAACGAACGGAGACGCTTGCGATGGCGACGACGCAGCAGCGGGTGCAAGGCCACCACATGGTCCATCACCAGATGCATCGGCCAGCCATCCGCGCCGAGTGCCTCACCGAAGCGACGCAAGGCCCCGGCGATGGCATACGGCCGCTCGGCCAAGGTGTCGACCACGTCGGCGACGGCATCGGCAAGCCGATGGTCGGCTGGCACATCGAGTCGCGCGAGCCACGCTGCAGCGACATCGTTGGCTCGGCGTGCGTTCACACAGGAGTGACGTTAGAACCTGCTGGTCGATGACGCAGGTTGACGCGATGCAGGGTCAGTCGGCGCGGCGTACGCGCAGCGGCTTGTCGTCGGCGTTGCGGCACCGACCCGTCGCCAGGTCGAAGCGCCAGCCGTGCAAGGTGCACACGAACTCGTCGCCGTCGATCTCGCCGAACACGCTGAGGTCGGCTTCGCGGTGCGGGCAGAAGCGCTGCACCATGTAGTCGCCCACACGGATCTCCTCCGCGGCCGCACCACGGTCGTCGGGACGCAGCTTGCGCACCGCCTCGGCCTCAGTGCGGCGCATGCGCTCGACATCGAGCGACTTGAAGAAGTTGTAGACGTATTCGTTGTACTGACCACGCCGCCAGGCCTGGAAGCGGGCCGACAGGAACAGGGCGTTGCTCCAGTCGTTCGCCCGTTCGGCCACGACGGTCTCCACGAGCTCGCGCTGCACCTTGAACCAGAAGCCGTGCTCGTCGTCGGCGAACTCGCGAACCTCGCGGCGGGGGAAGTCGAGCGCCACCGACAAGCCGCCGTGCGCGGGGTCGCCCGCATGCAGCACCACGATGTCGCCGATGGCGTCGCACACGGTGGGGGCCATCGCCATGAGCGGCTCCCACCAGGCCTTCAACGTGGGCAGGAGGTCGGCCGTGGGCGGGTGCAGGTTGGCCTTCATTTCCTCCAGCCACGGCAACCAGTCGGCCTGATAGCGACGGAGGTAGGCCTCCTTGTCGGAGAAGATCGCCGCTAGCTCGGCGTCGCTCATCGGGTGGGTGACGGTGAACTCGCCGTCGGTGCCGAACTCGATCTCGGTGCCCGGAGCCGCAAGGATGCCGTGGTGGCCGTCGGCGGCCAGGCGGCTCATGAAGCTGCGCTGATCGGGGAAGATGCTCAACTCATCGCCCTCGATGATGTTGAGACCCCACAGGTCGGGGTCGAGGAAGGCGGGCGGGCCGGCGCTGGGCACCACGGCCCGGGCGCCGATGGTTTCCACGTAGCGCATGGCTCGGGCGAACTGGCTGTCGACCTTGGCGTCGACCAGTTCGCGCATGCGCTCGGGCGTTTCGACGTACACCATCGGGTACCAGATGGCGCCGCTGTACTGCAGCCAGTGCAGGTCGACAGGGCCGTGGTTGCGCAGGGCCTGCAGGTCGTGGGTGCGGCAGTCGTTCTGGTTCACCAGGCGGCCGGTGCCGTCGCTGATGACGATGGCGCTGTCGCCGCCGGGGCCGTCGGTGATGCTGGTTTCGCAGTGGATGGCGATGGTGAGGTGCGGCCCGAGCGACATCTCCTCGCCGTCGACGGTGCGCACGATGTTGTGGAACCCGAGGGCACGCATGCGACGCTCGAGCTCACGAGTGGGGTAGCCGGGGATGAGGACCGTGGTGTCCTTGTTCATCCGCTCGGTGAGGAACGTCTCATCGAGGTGATCGGCGTGGATGTGCGAGATGTAGAGATAGGTCGGGTTGCAGATGCGCTCCATCAACTCGTCGCTGAGTTGATCGTTGCGCGGGAAGACGAACCAACTGCCGAAGAACTGGGGGAGGAACCAGGGGTCGCACGCAATGGAGCCATCGACCGTGTCGACGAGGATGCCTGCATGACCGATGGACGTAGCTCGCATGACAGCGAGGTTACAGAGACAGGCCGACCGCGGCCCAGGGACTCAGGTCACTGACTGCAGCGCAGCTCAGGCCACGGGCGGGTCGGTGAACTGCTGACCGGCGCGGCTGACGTGCTCGGTCCAGGTGCCACCGTCCCAGTAGCGCATCTCGAAGCGAACGGCCGGGTCGGCGTACCAACCGGCGGGCACCGCCGGGGCCGAGGCGGCCGGGGCAGCAGCGGCGGGCTGGT
>DMQJ01000451.1 GCA_003455715.1 Acidimicrobiaceae bacterium
CGAAGACGTGATGGCCGACCTCGGCACCAGCGCTCGGCGCACCGTCACCATCGTCGACCAACCGCTCAGCCAAGCGGGAGCCGAGCTCTTGCGCACGTTGGGCAGCCGCCTGCTGGTGGTGCCCGTGGAGTGGTACGACGCACTGCCCAACTCGTTCGGTGGCTTCACCGACAGCAGCTTGCTGGTGGCGCTCGATGTGGGGGGCGGCGCCACCGTGTCGGCGGCAGTGGTGGATCGCGGGCTCGACGACGTACTGGCCCGAGCCACCGCCACCCCCCTTCGCACAGCGGTAGAGGTGGCGGCTGAGTTGCTCGCCGCCCGCCAGCAGATCATCGAACTCGGCGACGACCCGCGGCGTCACGGCATCACACTCGCCACCCCCGACCTGTCGCTTCCACACCCCGGCACGTTGGGGGCCATCACCGCGCTGTTGGCCGACACCCCCGGCCTGGCCGCCACGACGCTCGACGGGCTCAGCGTGCGTGCCGAGCGCCTGTTGTACCAGGGTGACGAAGTGGTGGTGGGCCTGCCGGAGTCGGTGCCCGGCCCCGACCTCACCCCACGCCTGCAACTCGCCACCGACCTTCGCCTCGACGCCACCAGCACCGGCAGCATGTTGCCCGGCGACGACCCCCGCCTCACGGCGTGGACCACCCTGGTCGACACCGTGGTCACCGCCGCTCTCACCGACGACCAGGCCGATGCCATCGCCGATTCGTTGCGGGCCGAGTTCCGCGCCGTGCGCTCCACCGTGCTGTTGCCGGAGGGTTTCTCCTTCACCCTCACCGGACGTCGCGGGGAAGTGCCGGTGAGTTTGCAGAACACCGGCGACACCACCGTCACGGTGGTGGTGCGGATGATCTCGCCCAAGCTGCTGTTCCCTCAGGGCGACACCGTGGTGCAGTTGGCACCGGGCGAATACACCGAAGTGCGCATCCCCATCGAGGCCCGGTCGAACGGCAAGTTCCCGGTCACGCTCGAAGTGGTGACGCCACTCGGCGGGGTACGGCTCGGCCCAGTGGTGCCGCTCACAGCACGGGTGTCGGCGCTGTCCGGCCTTGGCCCGTTGCTCACCGGAGCGGCCGCGTTGGTGGTCGTCGCGTGGTGGATGCACCACGTTCGCAGCAGCCGTCGGGGGCGGGCTGCCGGGTCGGCGGCGGAACGTCACCCGTCGTCATCGACGGCGCCGCTCGACGAGTCCGGGCTGTCACCCGACGCTGCGGCGAGTACCCTGCCCCATTCGTGAGCACCAACAACGTCCGCATCGTCACCGACTCCGCCTGCGACCTGCCCCAGGCGGTGGCCGACGAACTCGGTATCGAGATCGTCCCCCTCACCATCCGCATCAACGGGGTGGAGTACGTCGATCGGGCCGATCTCACTCCGGCCGAGTTCTGGGCCAAGTGCGCAGCATCGGCCACCCTGCCCGAGACAGCGGCACCGGCCCCCGGCCAGTTCGAGGCCGCCTACCGCAAACTGGCGGCTGAAGGCGCCTCCAGCATCGTGGTCGTCAACCTCAGTGGTGCCCTGTCGGCCACCATGCAGTCGGCCGAACTGGCCGCGCGCTCCGTTGCCGCCGACGGCATCACCGTTTCGGTGGTCGACAGCGAACAGGTCACACTCGGCCTCGGCGTCATCGTCGCCGACGTCGCCCGCTTGGCCCGTGGAGGCGCCAGCCACCAGGCCGTCGTCGATCGGGCCAACGATCTCGCCAAACGCACCAAGGTATGGGGCGCGCTCGACACCCTCGAGAACCTGAAGAAGGGTGGTCGCATCGGCGGTGCCAAAGCCCTGCTGGCGTCGGCGCTGGCCATCAAGCCCATCATCGAAGTGCGCGACGGCAAGGTGGAGCAGGGTGGCAAGCAGCGCACCCGCAGCAAGGCCCTGGCCTTCCTCGTCGAGAAGTTGCAGGAAGCGGGCGAGTTGGAGCACTTGGCCGTGCTGCACGCCGACTGCACCGACGTCGATGCGTTCGTCGAGATGGTGCGCCCGCACTGGAGTGGCGAGATCGTGGTCGGCGACATCGGTCCGGTGGTGGGCTCGCACGCGGGCCGAGGCACCATCGGCATCGCCTTCAGCACTGCCCCGCGCTGATCGGACGGCGCCGAATCACATTGCCGGTCGGCGCCGTACCCCCGCCACTATCGTCGGGTTCCGGACATGTCTTCCTCTTCTTCCGGCGCGGGCCCAGCGCCATTGCCTCCTGCCATCCTCGGCCAGCGTTACCGGCTCGAGCGACGGCTCGCGCAAGGAGGAATGGCCGAGGTGTGGCTGGCCACCGACCTCTCGCTCACCCGCCAGGTGGCGGTGAAGTTGCTGAAGCCGTCGTTGGCCGCCGACCCGGTGTTGGCCGAACGGTTCCGTCGTGAGGCCATCGCCGTCGCTCAACTGAGCCACCCCAACATCGTTGCGGTGTACGACGCCATCGAGGAGAAGATCGGCGGCGAAACCCGCCAGGCCGTGGTGATGCAGTTGGTGAACGGCAAGAGCCTGCGCCAACTGCTCGACGAACAAAAGCGCCTCTCCCCCGACCTCACCATGCACATCGGCGCCTGCGTGGCCGCCGCCCTCGACAGCGCTCACCGCAGCGGGTTGGTGCACCGCGACGTGAAGCCGGGCAACATCCTCGTCACCCCCGACGGCCGGGTGCTGCTCACCGACTTCGGCATCGCCAAGGGCCTCGACAGCGACGGCGACGACCTCACCAGCCCCAACGTGATGATGGGCACCGCCAAGTACCTGTCGCCCGAGCAGGTGCGCGGCCGCCGCCTCGACGGCCGCGCCGACCTCTACTCACTCGGTCTCGAGACCGAGTGA
>DMQJ01000308.1 GCA_003455715.1 Acidimicrobiaceae bacterium
CCCACCCGAGTGAGCCTTCGCCCACCCGAGCGAGCCGCCCCCCCCACCCGAGTGAGCCTTCGCCCACCCGAGTGAGCCTTCGCCCACCCGAGTGACAGCCTGCAACCGAGTGCCTACTCGCCTCCCGGGGCGCGAGTGCACACTCGGCTCCCGGAAGCGCGTGCCACTGGATCCGCTGGCGACGAACGGCGCGGAGTACGGTCGGCTCAGTTTCACGAACGTGATCGAGACAAGGAGACCCACTCATGGCCGGTGGTGCATTGAAGAGCGCCAGCATGGACGATTTCGACCTGCGGATGAGCGACAAGGTCCGCCCGTTGTACGACGCGGTGAAGGCGTTCATCCGCGACGAGGTCGACCCGATCACCGAGGAGTTCTACCGACTCGGCGCCAACCGGGCCGATCGCTGGAGTTGGGCCCCGGGCCAGCTCGAGCTGCTCGACGGGGTGAAGGCCAAGGCACGCGCCCAGGGCCTGTGGAACTTCTTCCTCCCCAACGCCGAGACCGGTGAGGGCCTGAGCAACCTCGACTACGCCTACATCGCCGCCGAACTCGGCAAGAACCGCCTGGCCAGCGAGTGCCTCAACTGCTCGGCGCCCGACACCGGCAACATGGAAGTGCTCGAGCGTGTCGGCACCCCTGAGCAGAAGGCCCAGTGGCTCGAGCCGCTGCTGGAGGGCAAGATCCGCAGCGCCTACGTGATGACCGAACCGAACGTGATGAGCTCCGACGCCAAGCAGCTCGACACCCGTGGCGTGCTCGACGGCGACGAGTGGGTCATCAACGGTTCGAAGTTCTACGCCTCGGGCGCCGGCGACCCGCGCTGCACGATCATGATCGTCATGGTGCGCACCAACCCGGAGGCCGACACCTACAAGCAGCACAGTCAGATCCTCGTCCCCAAAGACACGCCCGGCGTGGAGATCGTCGAACCGATGCACGTGTTCGGCGACGACGATGCGCCGCACGGCCACATGCACATCCGCTTCACCGATGTGCGCGTGCCGGCCAGCAACGTGCTGTGGGGCCCCGGCAAGGGCTTCGAGATCAGCCAGCTGCGCCTCGGGCCGGGCCGCATTCACCACTGCATGCGCAGCATCGGTGTCGCCGAGAAGGCCATTGAGATGATGGTCGACCGCGGCGTGTCTCGTGAGGGCTTCGGCAAGAAGCTGGTGAACCTCGGCAAGAACATGGAGGTCATCAGCCGGGCCCGCATCGAGGTGGAAGCCATGCGGCTCATGGTGCTGCGTGCCGCCAAGGCGATGGACGTGCTCGGCAACGCCGAAGCACGAGTGTGGGTCAGCGCAGTCAAGGCCATGGTGCCCGAGAAGTGCTGCGACATCATCGACGAGGCCATCCAGATGCACGGTGCGGCCGGCATCTCGCAGTGGTTCCCGCTCGCCGACATGTGGCACAGCCAGCGCACCCTGCGCCTCGCCGACGGTCCCGATGAAGTGCACCACCAGGTGGTGGCCCGTGCCGAGGTGAAGAACCGTCAGGACGCTCGCGCCACCGGCGAAGAGGGCGCACATACCGGTAAGGGCCGCATCTTCACCGGCCCCTGAGGTCGGCCAGATTCTCTTCGGGCAGCACGAACGCACCGGCGCCGAGCGCGTCGGTGGGTTCGAGCAGCTCGGGGTAGCGGTACGGCACCACCTGCACGTCGAACACTTCCTCCACCGCGCCTTCGAAGCGCAGGAAGCCCACGATGATGCCGGCATCGGTGTCGACGACCCACACCCCGCACTGCCGTTCGGTGACCCGCTCGGCGAGCGGCAACCCGGCGAACACATGCTCTCGCACCTTCGACAACCCGACGAGCGCGTAGCGGCCGATGAAGGCGAGGCCGCGGGTGAAGCCCGGCAATAGCGCCACGACGGTGCGGTTGCCCGTCGCCACATCCACCGTGCACAGCGCGCCGTTGCCCGAGTCGAGTACCCAGAGGCGGCCGCCGTGCCAGCGAGGTGAGTGCGGCATCGTCATTCCGGTGGTGATCACTGCATGGTCGTCGATGTCGATGATCAACCCACCGCCTGCCTTCTCGGCGCGCCATCCCTGCCGGTCGTCGGTCATCGCCAGCGCGGTGACGTACTTGGGGCGCCCATCCACCATTGCCAGGCCGTTGAGATGGCAGCGGTCTTCGGCAGCGAGAGCGGTGACGAATCGCGGGCGCCACTTCGGCACGAAGCTGTACTCCGGGTCGAGGGTGGCGAGGCACGAGAACCTCGTGTTCACCACCCACAGTTCGCCATCGCGGTCGTAGGCCATTTCGTGGATCGCAATGTCGCCGGTGATGTGCGCGGCGCGGGCCACGAAGCAGGCATCGTGGGTGGCGTCGCCCGGGAGGCGGGCGGCGAGCGTCGGCTGGTTGTCGAACTGCCAGACGCTGTTGCTGGTGCCCAGCGCCAAGGTGTCGCGTCGAACCGCAACGCCCATCGGTCGCGGGAACGCCTTGAGATGAGTGTTGACGGCGCCATCTGCGCTGGGGCGTAGTAGCACCACTCGGCCACTCTGGTAGGTGGTGGCGATGACGCTCATCCCAGCCTTGGCCAAGAGTTCGGCGACCGACGAGGTGTGGACGCTGCGAAACGCCTCATGTCCTGCGGCCTGCACAGCAGCCCGTTGCCGTTGCACGCGCTCGGCCAGCTTGGTGGACGGACCTGCCATCCGCATCGTGCCGACCGGCGACGCAGCGACCGTCGCGGCGTGTTCCGCGGTGGGAGCGACCAGGTGCCAGACGCGTTCGATGGCCTCCTCGTTGCGCCGCCACTTGTCGGCTGCGGGTGCGTCGAGGGTGCTCTTCGAGTTCGGTAGCGCCTCGGGCAGCGGACGATCCCACTGCAGCCCCATTCGCTCGGCCAACGCACCCACGACGCCGTTCGGGTCGGCCAGCATCTCCTCGTGGGTGACTGCGCACCAACGCTCGGCAGGAAGGTCGGCAAGGTCGTCGAGCAGCATCTCGACCGTGGTGGCCCACTGACGGGCGGCGACCTCCTCCAAGGGCATCCCGATGGAGCGCTCCCAGCCGGGCACGAGCAGCATCGACCACGGAGCGGTGCCCCATCCCGGCAGGCCACGGTACGTGACGAACCGTTCCGACCGCCACGCGTCGAGCATGCTGCTGATGGTGGGCTTGGGATCGCGGTGCAGGTAGATGAACCCTGCGTCGGGGAAGGCCTCAGCGAGAAACGGCACCCGCAGTGCGTTCTTCGGGGTCTTCTCCAGCAGGCGGATCGGGGCGCGCCCCACTGGAACCCGCCCGTCGCGGTCGCGGGCCCTGGCCGCGAATGTCTCGTCGAGACGGGTGGCGAGTTCGGGGGTGACGTCGGATGCATCGAGCCGGTTCGATGTCCAGCCTCGGTTGGCGGGGTGGAGTTCGGGGTTGCGTTCGAACACCTCGTGGCTCTCGCCGCCGATGGTGAACAAGCCCCTGGCTCGGGCCAACGATTCGAAGAGCAGCGAGCTGCCCGACCGCGGTGAACTGACGATGAACACCGGTCGGTCGAGTCGTCGCGACGAGGTGCGGCGCGTGGCCGTGGCTGGTGCGCGTCTCCCGGGGTGCGACGGCGATGACGCTTCCGCCAGTGGGGCGAGGCCCGGGCGCACGAGGAGTTGGCGTGCCGCTTCGACGAACGAACTGCCGTTGGCGAGATGCACCTGCGGTAGCGACGTGAGTTGCTCGTCGAAGCGGGCGGCCAGCGCGTCGTACAGCGGTCGGGCTGCACGGTCGTCGCGGTGCGCCACCCAGAGGGCGTGCCAGTCGGCGACGAAGTCGCGAACGGCCGTGCGCACGGCCGAAGGGGTGTCGGCTGGAAGATCGCTGATGATGCCGTCGGCCATCACCCGCTGCTGCCACGGCGGTGACACCTCGAGCGGTGCTGCGGCCTCGTAGATGGGCTCATCACCGTTGTCGTCGACCATCGGACCCACCGCATCGCCGGAATGGCCGTGCCGAGCGCCCGCATCGATGCGGTGCCACAGCCTCGACGAGCCGACCGTGTCGACCACAAGGTGCACGCGTGCAGTGGTGGAAGGGTTGTCGACACCATGCCGACGCCAGGTGTCGAACACCCACACCTCCCCAGCGGCCATGTGCACGGTCTCTTCGTCGCACGTGAACCGCACCTCGGGCGTGGTGATGATGGGTGCATGGACGCGCAGGTGCTCCTGCCAGTAGCGGTTGGTGTCGACGTGCGTGCCGAGGTGGCCCTCCGGTTCGATGCGCATCAGCCGTGACCGGCCGATGGGTGCTCCGAGCGCTGCCAACACGGCCCGGTGATAGGGCATCTGCTGGAGCCACGTCGTGGGTGCCATCGCCCCCGTGGTGGCGTGGTCGAGGTGGTCGCCGCCCGCAGCCACGAGGGCGACACACGTGTTGCCAGGAGCACCTTCCGGGTGTGGAATCCAGGCGTCGTCGGGCAATGCGTGCACCTCGGCAGCCAGCCGTTCGGCGTCGACCCGCAGGCCAACGCGGATGAAGGTGCGTTCGAGGCGCATAGACGCGAGAACCTAGCCGCCCATCGGCGAATGCCTTCTCATCGCTGGGGTAGTCTTCGCCGACCGGGCGTGCAACGAGGGCATGCTCGAACATCGACGGGGGCACACACATGGGCATTCGCCGCAAGGTGGTTCTGGTAACGGGCGCAGCGGCAGCCGCCGCACCGGTGGTTTCGCTGGGTGGAGCCGCTGAGGCCGCAAACTTCACGGTCGACAACCTGGGCGACAGCGGCCCGGGCACCCTCCGCCAGGCCGTGCTCGACGCCAACGCAGCGGCCGGACCCGACGTCATCGTGTTCGACGAGAGCCTCGTGGGCACCATCGTGCTCACCACCGGCGACATCGACATCACCGATTCGGTCACCATCCAGGGGCCCGGCGCCGATGTCATCACCGTCAGCGGCAACAACGCGAGCCGCATCTTCTATCTCTACAACGCAGCCGACGCAGCCAACGATGTCGTCATTTCCGGGCTCACACTCACGGATGGCTTCGATGTCGGCCAAGGCGGGGCGATCGCGTCGTGGGGCGACAACCTCACGCTCGACGAGATGACGCTCACCGACAACGAGTCCGACGGTGAGGGCGGTGGCCTGTTCTTCGACGGTAACTCCATCGGCGAGGGCGACGGCTGGGTTGGCGAACTGGTCATCACCGACTCGATCATCTCCGGCAACGTCGCCAGGAGCGGCGGTGGTGTGTACGTGGATGACACTGGTGGTGAGGTCACCATCGAACGCACCACGTTCCTCGGGAACGACGCCTACTACTACGGCGGCGGTCTGGCCGTGATGTACGCGTGGCACGACGTGAACATCACCGACTCGGAGTTCCTCGACAACGACGCCTCCGGCGAGGGTGGCGACGGTGGGGCGATCTTCTTCTACGTCGCCGACGAGTCGACGGCGACCATCCTTCGTTCCACCATCTCGGGCAACAGCGCAACCGACGATGGTGGCGGCATCGCCTTCGGCGACGGCGAGCCTGGCTACAGCGAGAGCGAAAGCGAAGTCCCGTACCTGGGCGCGTTGGTGATCGACTCCAGCACCATTGACAGCAACGACGTGTACTACGGCGACGGAGGCGGCATCTGGATCGACTATGCGGCCGACGTCACCATCGTCAACAGCACCATCTCCGGGAACTACGCGGACAACAATGGCGCTGGCGTGCACCTCGAAGGCGGTGTCGACGGTCGGGTGAACATTCTGCACACCACCATCACCGACAACTACAGCAACGATGGTGGCGGCGGTGTGTCCATCGAAGGTGTCGAAACGGCGATCCTCCACTCGATCGTGTCGGGCAACTCCACCGACGGCGGGCAACAAGACCTCGACGGGTACGGAGCGATTGGGGTCTACTGGTCGCTCATCGGAGACTCCATCGCCCTCAGCGGCGCCGACAACATCTACGACGCCGATCCGATGCTGGCGCCACTCGCCGACAACGGAGGCCCGACCGAGACCCATCTGCCGCTGGATGGCAGCCCGGCATTGGAGGCGGGCGACCCCGCCATCTCCGATCCGCCCGAGTTCGACCAGCGCGGCGTTGCACGAGTGAACGGAGTGATCGAGATCGGCTCCGTCGAGGTGGTCGAGGGGCCACAGCCCGATGGCTTCGTCACCGCCGAAGACACGGTGCTCAACGTTGCTGCGCCGGGCGTTCTCGGCAACGACGTGGTGCCCGGCGGATCGACCGCGACGGTGCTCACACCTCCCACTCAGGGCAACCTGGTGCTCAACCCGGATGGCTCGTTCACCTACACGCCGAACGCCAACTTCAACGGCAACGACTCGTTCGAGTACGCCGTGGTTCCTGACCAGCAGTTGGGCTCGCTCGACCAGGCAATGGAGTCGGCGTTGGTCTCCATTGTGGTGACGCCGGTCAACGACCCTCCTGCGGCGGTCAACGATGCGATCGCCGCTCTTGCCGGTGTGGGCCAGTCGGTGACCGTGAAGGTGAACGACACCGACCCCGACGGCGACCCGCTCACCATCATCGCGGTTACCCAGGGCGCCAAGGGCACCGTGGTGATCGAGGGCAATACGGTGCGCTACACCGCCAACCCTGGCGCCTCGGGTGCCGACTCGTTCACCTACACGATCTCCGACGGCTTCGAGACCGCCACGGCGACGGTGAATGTCACCATCACCGGCGGTCGTATCCCCGATACGGGGTCGTCGTCGTGGTCGTTGGTGTTCGTCGCCGGGGGTCTACTCGGAGCCGGGGCGCTGCTCACCGGCGCCTCACGCCGTCGACGTCACGCCTAACCATTCGCCGGGGTCGTTCGTCCCTTGCCCGAGAAGGGGAGGGGCCGCACACTGCAGGTGATGAACAGTTCCCACGCCGCATCGGCCGTGGTGCTCGATCCACTTCACGGCCTCGACGCCCTCGTGCGCACGCTGACAGCGCGCGGGTACGCAGTGGTGGGGCCGGTCGAGCGTGACGGAGTCGTCGACTACCGGCCCATCGAATCGGGCGACGAGATGCCCACCGGCCTCCGTGTGGAGCAGGCACCTGGGCGCTGGCGGAGCCATCACGAAGGCGACACCCGGTTCGGGTGGACCCCGGCCGCCGAGTCGTGGCGTCGTCCGTTCTTCCCGGCCGAGGAAGAGGTGCTGCGCGTCCGGCGAACCGACGGCACGTTCGCAGTGAGTAGGCCTGAACCCGCCCATCGACCCGTCGCACTCATCGCTGCTCGCGACTGCGAGGTGCGAGCGCTGCACATCCTCGACCGCGTGCTGCTGGGCGGAGAGCACCCCGACCCGCGTTATGCGGCGCGGCGGGCCGATGCCTTCGTCGTGGCCGTCACATGCTCGGTGCCGGCAGCGACCTGTTGGTGCACGTCGATGGGTGGCGGCCCACGGCCAGCAGCGGGCTTCGACATTCGCCTCACCGAACTCATCGATCCCCACCATGCTGTGCTGGCCGAAGCTGGCTCTGACCGAGGTGCGGAGGTGCTCGCAGCACTCGGCGGTGCATTGCCGTCGAGCGAGCACCTTGCCGCATCCGACTCGGTCGAAGCCGCTGCGGTGGCGTCGATGCGTCGACCGGTGGACGGCCTGCATCTGCCCGTGGCGCTCGCAGGCCGCGACCTCGACCCGCACTGGGACGACGTCGCAGCCCGCTGCCTGTCGTGCGGTAACTGCACGTTCGTGTGCCCCACCTGCGCGTGCGTGGCCTTCGGCGACAGCACCGCGCTCACCGACGACGGCGGGCCAGCGGTGGAGACGGTGCGTCACCAGACATGGGCGTCGTGCTTCCAGCTCGACCACTCCAACCTGGGTGGTCGGCCGGTGCGGGCGACGGTGGCGTCGCGCTATCGGCAGTGGCTCACCCACAAGTTGCAGACGTGGCCCGAGCAGTTCGGCACGTCGGGATGCGTCGGATGCGGCCGGTGCACCACGTGGTGTCCCGCCGGCATCGACCTACCGATCGAGGCGGCCGCGTTGGCGGCTGCAGGGGAGGGGACTGTTTCATGACCATGTTCGCCGACGTGCTGGCCGGTCACTCGTTCTTCACCGGCATGGCCCAGCCCCAACTCGAACGCCTGGCGGCATGCGCCACCGAAGCCGAGTACGCGGCGGGTGCGTGGATGGCCAGGGCGGGCGCTCCAGCCGACACCTTCCACGCCGTGCTGGCGGGAAGAGCGGGAGTGGAGATCACCGCTGCTGGTCGCGAACCGTTGGTGGTTGCCACGGTTCACCCCGGCGAAGTGGTTGGCTGGTCGTGGTTCGTGGAGCCACACGAGTGGCATTTCGACGTGGTGAGTCTCGACGCTGTGCGGTCGCTGGCCATCGACGCCGCGGCGTTGCGACAGGCGTGCCGCGAGGATCACGAACTCGGCTACGAGATTGCCCGTCGGCTCACTCGGGTGGTGGCCTCCCGTCTGGAGTCCACCCGGCACCAACTGGTGGATGTGTATGGGCGCCCTCGCTGACTCGCGGTCGGGCGGTCTGCTCGCCGACCCGATGGAACCGGTGTGGTATCGGGTCGCCGACTGGCGCGCCGAGACCTCCGACGTGGCGAGCCTGACGTTGTACCCCGTCGGCCCAGCGCTTCCGCCCGTGCAGCCCGGTCAGTTCCTCATGGTGTGGGCGTTCGGGGTGGGCGAGGTGCCCATCTCGGTGAGCGACCACACGCCCGCAGGCGGCGGTGTGGTGCTGACGGTGCGTTCCGTCGGTGCGGTCAGCGCCGCTCTCGTGGGTGCCCGGCCGGGCGACGTGCTTGGGCTGCGCGGGCCGTTCGGCACGGTCTGGCCGGTGCGCGACGTGGCTGGCCAAGCGGTGCTGGTGGTGTCGGGCGGGTTGGG
>DMQJ01000552.1 GCA_003455715.1 Acidimicrobiaceae bacterium
CCCGAACCCGAGGAGCCGATCGATGTCGACGGCCCCGACCTCGACGGCTTCCCCGATTGGGGGAGCGACTACATGGGACCCCGCCTCGAGGTGCTCCACCAGCGCGTCACCGAAGCGGGCATCCGGCTCACCGTGTTCGACAACGGCAACTGGTTCATGGAAGGCGACTTCGGCGAGGAGGGCGTCGTCTTCGATGCGCCGGCGGAAACCATTGCTGCGGCGCCTGCCGACGCCGCCGACAGCTTCATGCCGTTCCCTGGCCCCGACCAAGGCCCCGACGGCTGGGTGCCCGAGCCGTGGTGCACGCCGGTGGGTGGCTTCCGGGTCACGATGACGTTCCGCGACGCTGTCGGGGTGGCAAGCGGGCAGCGCTACGAAGCGCCGCGCGATGGCCTCGCCGCCACGCTGTTCTCATCTGGCTATGCGGAAGGGAGTCCGTTCCGTGTGCTGGTGCTCCAAGTGGCCCCCGACACCACCGAGGTCTCGGTGGAGTGGGACGACGGTGCCACTGACACCGCTGTGCCGACCGGGGGGTGGGTGGCGCTGGCGACGCCGGGCGAACCGAGCGGCAAGTTCACCCTGACGCTCGCCGAAGCCGGTGGCGTACGCGAGGTGGCCTGGGACGAGGTGCCCCGAGACGGCGACGAGGCCTGGATGGAGGGGTGCACCCCGCCGCCACCCGAGCTGCCGCCGGCGGGTGAGCAGCCCGACGACCCGGCCGCCGCTGAGGCAGAGATTCGTGCGGCGTTCGAGTTGTTGTGGGACACCGACGTGCCGTTCGAGGAGAAGGGCGACCTGGTGCTCGACGACACCACCGGCGTGGCCGAGGCGGTGGACCAGGTGATGGAGGGCGGCTTCGGCGACACCGCCCGAACTGCAACGCACACCATGACCGAGTTGGTGTTCGTTTCGCCCGATGAGGCGTGGTTCACCTACGACATCGACTCCACCGCAGCCGACTTCACCAATCGGTTCGGCATCGCCTACCGCATCGACGGGCGCTGGTACATCACCCGCGCAGTGATCTGCCAAGACCTGTCGCTGGCCGGTGGCCAGTGCATTCCGTTCGCCGAACCCATCACGCCGCCCGCAGGGTGAACAGGCTGTCCCGATGAGTTCGGCTGGTCAGGCGCGCAGGCGGGCGTTGCTGGGGTCGAACAGCGGCTCGTTGTGCACGGTGCCCGACACCACCTGGCCGTACACCTTCACGTGCACCTTCGTTCCCTCGGTGGCGTACTGCGGGCGCACGTAGGCGAGTGCGATGCTCTGGCCGAGCGTGAAGCTCCAGCCGCCGCTGGTGACGATGCCGATGTTGTCGGTGCCGGTGGCGTCGCTGTGCACCGACGAGCAGAACGGCGCGTCGGCAACACCAGGCTCGTCGAGCACAATGGGCACGAAGCGCCACGCCGGGCCTCCACCCGCCAGTTCGGCCTCGAGCGCCGCCTTGCCCACGAAGTCGGCCTTGCTCATATCGACGAAGCGGTCGAGCGAGGCGTCGAACGGCGAGAAGCCGATCTCCAGGTCTTGCTTCCAGCTGCGGTAGCACTTGTCGAGGCGCAGGCTGTCGATGGCGTAGATGCCGAAGTCGGCGATGCCGTACTGCTCGCCCGCAGCCCAGATGGCCGCGTACAGCGCCGGCAGTTGCTCCTGCGACGCGTGAAGTTCCCAGCCGAGTTCGCCGACGTAGTTGACGCGCAAGGTGCGGACGGGGCCGGCCACGGTGTCGATGTCGCGGATGGAGAGCCACGGGAACGACGCGTTGTCGAGCGGGGTGGTGGTGACCTGGGCGAGCACGTCGCGAGCGTGCGGGCCGACGACGATGAGCGAGCCGAGCTCGGCGGAGCGGTTGGTGAGCGTCACCGACCCGTCGCTGGGCAGCGCATGCTCCAGCAGGTCGAGGTCGTGCCACTCGGCACTCGCCGCGCCGACCGCGTAGAAGTGATCGTCGGCGAGGCGGCTGAGGGTGAGCTCGCTGAGCACCTTGCCGTCGGGCAGCAACGCGTAGCACAGGGTGACCTTGCCCACCTTCGGCAGCTTGGTGCACAGCAGGCGGTCGAGGTAGGCCTCGGCGCCCGGGCCCTTGATGTCGATCTTGGTGAAACCCGGCAGGTCGAGCACCCCGACGCGCTCGCGCACGGCGCGGCACTCCTCGGCCACCGGCCCGCGCCACGCCTGGGTGCGGAAGAACGAGTAGTCGTCGGTGGGCACCGTGCCGCTGGCGTCGAACCAGGTTGGGCGCTCCCAGCCACCGCGGGCACCCCAGTGAGCACCCTTCGCCGACAGCGTGTCGTACAGCGACGAGGTGTACGACGGTCGGCCGGCGGGCCACTCCTTGTTGGGGAAGCCCATCGCGTACTCGTGCTGGTACAGCTCCGTGGCCTTGGCGATGGTGTACTCGGTGGTGGCGTAGTCCTTGTAGCGGCGGCGGTCCCACGCCCACATGTCGAAGCTCGGCCGCCCCTCGAGAATCCACTCCGCGGTGACCTTGCCGGCGCCGCCACCCTGGGCGATGCCGAAGCTGAACGTGTTGCAGTGGAAGAAGTTGCGCAGGCCGCGCTCGGGCCCGAGGTAGGGGTAGCCGTCGGGGGCGTAGGGGATGGGGCCGTTCACCACGCGCGCGATGCCAGCCTCGCCGAGCACGGGCACCCGTTCGCCGGCGTCGTAGATCTGTGGCGCCAGACGCTCGAGATCTTCCGGCCACAGCATGTTGGCGAACTCCTCCGGAATGCCGTCGAGCCACATGGCCGTCGCCTGCCACTCGTACGGGCCGAGGATGAAGCTGTGGCGCTCTTGGCGCAGGTAGTAGCTGGTGTCGGGGTCGCGCAGCAGGGGGAGCGGGAACTCGCGGGCGGCGAGCTCGGGGATCTCTTCGGTGACGTAGTACTGGTGGCTCATCTGGGCGATGGGGTGGTGGCGGCCGAGCAGTTCCATCACTTCGCCCGCGCGGTAGCCGGCCGCGTTGACGACGATCTCGCAGTCGATGACGTGCTCGGCGCCGTCCTTTGAACGGCTGGTGACCGTCCAGTGGTGGTTGGCATGCTGCACGAGGCCGATGACGCGCTCGAAGCGACGGATGCGGCCGCCCATGCGGCGGGTGCGGGCGGCGAGCGCCTGCGTGGCCTGTGAGGGGTCGATGTCGCCATCGAGCGGGTCCCACAGCGCACCCTTGAGGTCGTGGGTGAGCACCAGCGGGTACTTCTCGACCAGTTGCTCGGGGGTGAGCATGTCGTAGGCCATGCCCTGGGCGTTGGCCATGCACGTGACGTGGCGGAACTCGGCCATCCGCTCGTCGCTGTGGGCGAGGCGCACCGAGCCGGTGACGTGGTAGTTGATGGGGAACTCGGGGTCGGCTGCCAGCTCGCGGTACATCTCCGCGGTGTAGCTCTGCGCTTTCATCGCGCTCCACGAGGTGGAGTACGTGGGCACGTTGCCTGCGGCGTGCCAGGTGCTGCCGGAGGTGAGCTCGTCGCGCTCGAGCAGCAGCACGTCGGTGCATCCCATCAACGCCAGGTGGTACGCGGTGCTCACACCGGCGATACCGCCACCGATCACCACCACCCGTGCCGATTCACGCTCGCTCATGTTGTTCCCCCTCTGTGGATGGCGACCCCCGCCGGTTGTGTAAGAATACGCAGAATTTCACGGGGAGTTTCACAACTCTCCGGAGTGCCGACGAAACGGGGGACCTTCGATGACCGACCTGCCCAGCACCGCACGCGTCGTCGTGGTCGGCGGCGGCATCGTGGGCGTCAGCGTCGCCTACCACCTCACCCTGCGCGGCGTCAGCGACGTGGTGGTGCTCGAGCGCAAGCAGCTCACCTGCGGCACCACGTGGCACGCCGCCGGCCTGATGGTGACCTTCGGCTCGACGTCGGAGACGTCGACCGAGATGCGCAAGTACACGCGCGACCTCTACGCGCGCCTGCCGGCCGAGACCGGGCAGGCCACCGGGTTCAAGCCCGTCGGCTTCATCGAGGTCGCGGGTGATCGCGACCGCCTCGAGGAGTACCGGCGCGTGTCGGCGTTCAACCGTCACTGCGGCGTCGACGTGCACGAGATCTCGCCGGCGCAGGTCGAGGATCTCTTCCCGCTGGCGAGGACCGACGACCTCCTCGCCGGCTTCTACGTCAAGGAGGACGGCCGCGCCGATCCGGTCGACGTCACGATGGCGCTGGCCAAGGGCGCGCGCCTGGCCGGCGCCACGATCATCGAAGGCGTCGCGGTCACGGGCGTGACCAGGCAGCGCGGCGTCGTCACCGGCGTGACCACGACCGCCGGCGACATCGAGGCCGAGTACGTCGTCAACTGCGCCGGCATGTGGGCGCGCCAGCTCGGCCAGCGGTCGGGCGTGAACATCCCGCTGCAGGCCGCGGAGCACTACTACCTCATCACCGAGAAGATCCCGTCCTTGTCGGCGTCGTTCCCCGTGCTCGAGGACCCGAGCTCGTACGGCTACTTCCGCGAGGAGGTCGGTGGGCTCATGATCGGCATGTTCGAGCCGGTGTGCGCGCCGTGGAAGGTGGGCGGCATCCCCGACGACTTCTCGTTCGGCGAGATCCCGCCCGACTGGGACCGCATGACGCCGTACCTGGAGAAGGCGATGGCGCGCGTGCCCATCTCGCTCGAGGTCGGCGTGAAGAAGTTCTTCTGCGGCCCCGAGAGCTTCACGCCGAC
>DMQJ01000348.1:0-339 GCA_003455715.1 Acidimicrobiaceae bacterium
ACCTACGGCGCTGGGAGCTTCCTGCCGCTCTACTTCCAGGTGTCACAGTTCGTCAGCCCCACCCTGTCGGGGCTGCGCATGGCCCCGCAGATGCTGGGCGTGAGTCTGGCCACGTTCGGCATCGGACGGCTCATCGCTCGCACGGGCCGCTACCGCATCTTTCCCATCATTGGTACATCGGTTGCCACGGTCGGCCTCCTGTCAGTTGCCCAGATCGACGGCGACACCTCGTACTGGTGGCTCCTCGTGCCGATGATGTTCATGGGCTTCGGCGCGGCTTCGATCTTCACCACCACCTCGATCGCTGGGCAGAACGCGGTGGAGTTCCGCGATCTCGGC
>DMQJ01000348.1:534-738 GCA_003455715.1 Acidimicrobiaceae bacterium
ACGATGATGTTCTTCCGCTCACTCGGTGGATCATTGGGATACGCCGCGTTCGGCACCATCCTCAACGCAACGGTGCGCGCCGAGATCCCAAAGTCCACTGATGTCACGGCAGCGGAGGCAACGAAGTTGATCCGCACCCCGGCGGCCATCAAGGAGTTGCCCGCCAACGTGCGCGATGCCGTTACCGACAGCGTGGCGCTGGGT
>DMQJ01000348.1:892-5514 GCA_003455715.1 Acidimicrobiaceae bacterium
AGCGTGGCGCTGGGTGTCAGCCGCATCTACTGGGTGTGCGGCATCGCCATGGCCTGCGCCATCCTCGTGGCACTTGCGCTCCCCGAGAAGCCGTTGCGTATGCGGGCCGGGTTGAGCGACGCAATGGAGCAAAAGGCCGCAGCGGCCGCCGACTGAGGGCGGGAACTCACCGCTCGGCGAAGCCGGAGAACGCCTTCAGCGCCTTGGCGGTGGCAGTGCGGTCGCCGTGCTCATCGCGGAGGGCCACCCTGCGAGTCGCACACCCCGCGTGGCCTGCAGCATCGCGGTGGCGAAGCACCCAGACCGAGAACAGCGGCGCCCGCCCCGCACGCGGCAGCACCACCGTCTCGCTCACAAGAGCCAGCCCGTACTGCTCGGCGGCGGCAGACGTACGGTGCACTGCGTCGGCATCGCCGCACAGCACCATCCAGCCGTCGTCGGCGAGCGCCCCTGCCCCCGTGGCGATGTAGGCCTCCACACCGCCGCGGTACTCCACTCGGGCATAGGCACGCTGCCGGTCGAGCGCGTCGGTCGCTGTCGACGGCGGGAAGTAGGGCGGGGTGCCGGTGACCAGGTCGTACGGGCCGCCGATGCGTGCCCGCACGGCTGGGTCGCGCAGGTCACCGTGGTAAACCGTCACCCGCGAACCGAAGTCGTTGTGCGCGATGTTGCGCTGCAGAAGGGCGAAGGACACGGCTTGGGCCTCAACGCCAACCAATGCCGCCGCTGGCATGGTCCACGCCAGGTGCAGCAACACCGAACCCAGACCGCAGCCGAGGTCGAGCACCGTCGTGGGTGCCGGGCACACCTCGGCGGCCACGAACGCGGTCATCATGTCGTCGGACGAGAAGCGGTGCCCGTCGCGGCGTTGAAACACCGAGACCCCGGCAGTGAGCGCGTCGAGCGTGAGCGTGCTGTCGTCGAGCATCACCGGCGGCTCCGGTGGGAAGGGGAACTCGCCGAGGGGAGCCGCTGCAGTCACTCCACCATCCTGCCAGCGGCAGGCGCCCGTCAGCCGCCGATGGTGAGCGAGGTGAGGTCGCGGCCGACGGTGACCGGCCCGGTGTAGCCACCCTCGCGAACATCTCGTTCGAACGCTGCCTCCTGTTCTGGAGTGCGCGGTGCAGGGATGAGATGGGTGAGGAGCAGGTGGCCCACACCGGCTCGTTGTGCCAAGCCACCGAGCGCCACCGTGTCGGCGTGGTACGAGAAGATCTTCTCGAACGGGGTGCCCGCGATGGCCGGCTGCATCGCCCGCGCTCGGCACGCCTCGTGCACCAAGACGTCGGCGCCTGTGGCGAAGCCCTCCACCTCGTCGCACACCCGAGTGTCGCCCGACACCACCACCACGCCGGTAGGGGTGCTGACACGGAAGGCCACGGCCTCCTCCACCGGCTCGTGGTGCACGGCGACCGCGTCGACCCGCACCGCGCCGTCAGCCGAACGCCACACCTCGGTGGGTGCGCCAGGCATCGCAACACGATGCAACGCAACCTGTGGCGGCTCGGGCTGCACATGCGCCACCCTCACCGCGATGTCGTCGGCGTACGGCTCGAGCATCCGCTCGACGAAGCGGGTCGCGTGCCCCTCCACGGCCACGATGGGCACCGGGGCCGACGGATGCAACGTGCCCTGCACCCAGCGTGTCATCACCAGGTCGGCCAGGCCCACCAGATGATCGCTGTGCACGTGGGTGAGGAACACGGCACTCAACTGGTGCGGCTCCACGCCCGCCTCGGCCAGGCGCATCACGGTGCCGCGCCCGGCATCGAACTGAAGGAGCACGTCGCCATGCCGCACCAGAGTGCCCGCCCCGGCCCGACCGGGGCTGGGGTGTGGTACGCCGGTGCCGGTGAGGGTGACCACGGTCGGGGTAACGCCGCCTGCAAGGGTGGGCTCAGTCATGGGTGGGCTCGCTGAAGAATCGCGGGAACATCTGGTAGCTGTTCGCCGACGGCGTACAGGTATCGGTCGGGCCGAACGACGGCCACGTCGCCGCCGGCCGCGTCGAGCAGCGCGTGAAGTTCGGGATGCTCGTCGGCGGTGCTCACCCAGGCGCCCAACGACTCCCACGGTGCGGCGAGGCCCGACGGCACGTGATGGCGTGATCGGGCCGCGAGCACCCAGGTCTGGCCGGCGAGATCGTCGAGGCGAGAGGCGCCTCCACGGGCGTCGGTCACTCTCGGCTGAACGGCCAGTCGTCCACCCCCATGGGCGATGAGTGGACCCTCGGTGAGTGGCGGCAGCGGTGTCTCGGTGGTGGTGCCCCCGCCCGCCGAGCGAGCGGCGAGCATGCCGGCGTTGCGCTCGGCTGCCACCTGCGGGTCGGTGGTGCAGATGATGCGGCCGAACGACACGGCCGCCCCGACGATGGCTCGCACCTGGGGCTCGCGTTCGGCCTGGTACGTGTCGAGCAGCGAGGTCGCTGCAACTCCGCGGCAGCAGGCGTCGAGCTTCCACGCCAGGTTCGCCGCATCACGAATACCCGCACACATGCCTTGGCCCAAGAACGGCGGGGTCTGGTGTGCGGCGTCGCCTGCCAGCAGCACTCGCCCGCGACGCCACTCTCGGGCGATGAGCCCGTGGAACGTGTACACCGCACTGCGTTCCACCTCGACGGCATCGGGATCGACCCACGGCGCCATCAACTCGCGAGCGCGCTGCGGGGTGTTGATGCTCTCGGCTGTCTCGCCGGGCAGCAGCATGAACTCGAAACGGAACCGCGGCCACGGCATCGGCACCAGCGTGTGCGGCCGCGCAGGGTCGCACACTTGCAGCGCCACATCACTGGGCGGGGGAGTGCCATCGCGCAGCACCACGTCGAGCACCAGCCACGGCTCTTCGAACTCGAGGTCGTCCATGGTGATGCCCAACTGCTTGCGCACGGTGGAACGTGCGCCATCGGCGGCGACAGCGAATGACGCGGTGACGCTGCGGCCATCGTCGAGACGCAGCACAACCTGATCGCCCCTGTCGTCGACGTGGTCGACGGCATGCCCAAGGTGCAGTACCGCGCCGTTCGCTACAGCCGTGGTGCGCAGCATGTGCTCCACGCCAGGCTGGTGGAACATGATCGAGGCCGGCCAACCGGACGTGGTGCGTTCGCTCGCTCGCATCGACAGCAGCACCTGCCGGTCGGCGGTGAGGAAGTCCATGCCCTTGTTGACGATGGTGCTCGGTGCGATGGCGTCGGCGCAGCCCAGTTCTTGGAACACCCGCATGATCTCGTGGTCGAAGTGCGCGGCCCGCGGAAGAGGAAACACGTCGACATCGCGATCGAAGGCCTGAACACGGAGCCCGCGCTTGGCCAGGAGGCCTGCGAGCACTACCCCAACTGGCCCGCAGCCAATGACGGCGACGTCGCAATCGGTGCCGATGCCGATGCCGGTCATCAGCCCGCCGTTGGCGCAGCGATGCAGCGGTTGGCCAGCGTGCCGATGACGGCTGCGCCACTTTCGATGAGCTCGCCGTCCTTCAGAAATCGGCCGCGGGCGCCGCCGACACCCGACGGGGTGCCGGTGAAGATGATGTCGCCGGCTTCGAGCGTGCAGATCGACGACAGGTAGGCAATGGTGTCGGGCACCCCGAAGATGAGGTCGTTGGTGCGGCTGTGCTGCATACGCTCGCCTGCGACGTCGCACCACAACTCGACATCGTCGGGGTCGGGGAACGAATCGACCGAGACGAGTGCCGGCCCGATGGGGCCGAACGTGTCGAAGCTCTTGCCCATCGAGAACTGCGGTGGTTTGCCCGACATCTGCACCATGCGGTCGCTGATGTCTTGGCCCAGCGTGAGTCCGGCGACGTGTCCCCACGCCTGCGACGCCGGTATGTGCCGACCGCCGACGCCGATGGCCACCACCAGTTCCACCTCCCAATCAACCGTTGGGCCGCTGAGCACCACGTCGGCCGTGGGGCCCACCAGGCAGCTGGGGAACTTGGTGAAAACCATGGGCACCGGCGGCAGCTCCATGTTCGACTCGGCGGCGTGGGTGCGGTAGTTGAGACCGATGGCGAACACCTTGGCGGGCCGAGGAACGCACGGGCCGAGTGTCGACGGTTCCACGGCTCCTTCTGGAACCCGATCGGCGAGGCTGGCCTGCACGGCATGGAGCTCGGCGAACCTGGCGACCGCAGCCATCGGGTCGGCGAGTGAGGGGTCGCCGCTGGCGGTCGCTAGGTCGTGCCAGTGGCCGTCGTGCTCGAGGGCGGCGCGGCCCTCTACGTTGAGAAGTCGGAACATGGTTGCCATTATCTATAGATTCGTGGCACATGGCAAGCTCGGTAGTGTTCAGCACATGACAGCGAAGGTCGAGATGCCTCCCACTCGGGCAGAGTGGGTCGATGCGCAGTTGCGTCGGGCGATCCTCCATGGCGACGTTCTTCCGGGCGAGCGTCTCCAGGCAGAGCGCCTGGCGGAGCAATGGGGCGTGTCGCCAACGCCGTTACGTGAGACGTTCATGCGGCTGGCGGGGGAGGGGCTCGTGGTCATCGAGCCGCAGCGCGGGGCGCGCGTGGCGCCCATCGGCGTCGATGAGGCGGCCGACATCTACGAGCTACGCCTCCTCCTCGACCCGGTTGCCCTCCGCCGGTCGATGGAGGCCGGCGCGGGCGACCCGGAG
>DMQJ01000319.1 GCA_003455715.1 Acidimicrobiaceae bacterium
CAGCGACTCCAGTGGTGGTGGCACCCGACCCACCGCTGGAGTCGCTGTCGCACGCTGGCAGGGCCAGCACCGCTGCACCGACAAGAACGAGGGCTACACGTCGCATGCGCCGACGATACTGCCGTGGAACAACGAAGGCTGGGCGTTGCTCAACGCTTTCGCAGCACCAAGCTGCCGATGGAGTACCCGGCGCCGAAGCTGCACAGCACCCCGAGATCGCCGGCCACAAGGTCGTCGCGGTGTAGGTGGAAGGCGATCACCGAACCCGCCGACGAGGTGTTGGCATAACGGTCGAGGATGACCGGCGCCTCCATCTGGTCGGGCAGACGGCCCAGCACTTGCTTGGCGATGAGCTGATTCATCTTCAGGTTCGCTTGATGGAGCCAGAATCGCCGCACGTCGGCCGCCGCGATCTGCACGGCACCCAACTGCTCTTCGATATGGCGGGTGACCATCGGCACCACTTCCTTGAACACCTGCTGACCGCGCTGGCGGAACACCAACTCGAACGGATCGCGCTCGGCGTCCTCGCACGGATTCAGGAAGCCGAAGTCGTTGCGAATGCTGTTGGAGAACTTGGTCTCCAGACGGGTGCGCAGCACTTCCCACTGCTCCGGGGCCACCGCATCGTCGGCACGTTCCAGTACCACTGCGGTGCAGGCATCGCCGAAGATGAAGTGGTGGTCGCGCAACGCGAAGTTGTTGTGGGCGCTGGTGATCTCGGGGTTGAGCACCACCACACAGTTGGCGGAACCGTTGCGGAGCGCGTCGACACCTGCCTGCATGCTGAACGTTGCCGACGAACAGGCGACGTTCATGTCGTACGCCCACCCACCGGCACCGATGGCCTGCTGCACCTCCACCGCCACCGCCGGGTAGGCCCGCTGGATGTTGGAAGCGCCAACGATGATGCAGTCGACCTCGTCGGCCCGCCGACCTGCCTGGGCCAGAGCTTCTTCAATCGCAGGCAGCGACATCTCAGCCATCAAGCTCAACTCGTCCTCACCGCGCGTCGGCAGGTGAGGCCGTAACCGATCGGGGTCGAGGATGCCCGACTTCTCCATCACATAGCGGCTCTTGATGCCCGATGCCTTCTCGATGAACTCTGCGTCGGGCACGGCTCTCGCCTGGAGGGTGCCGTCAGCGATCTCCGCAGCGTGCTCGTCGTTCCAGCGATTGACCGCCACGGTGAGCGATGCGACGAGCTCGTCGTTGGAGATGGAATGCGGCGGGGTGAACAACCCGCTCCCGGTGATGACAACGCTGGGCGACACGTCGGGCGACCTTACTCAGCCACTCGCTCCTTGCTCGTCACCCGCCGTTCGCGCTGCGAGCGGCACAGCGGTGGAGGGCGTAGCGTCGGAGACGGTATGACCTCCGTGTTCGACTCCCCCGCCCCGGCTCTTCCCCTCGATCAGCTGGCCGAGCTCGCCCGACAGCGCTTCGACATCGATGGCCCTGTCGCCGAGCTGCCCAGCGAGCGCGACCAGAACGTCCGCATCGGCGATGCCGTGCTGAAGGTGGCCAACCGCGCCGAGCAGCGAGAGGCGCTCGACCTACAGGAAGCGGTGCTGCGGCATCTCGCCACGACCGAGCCGCACCTTCCACTGCCGCGGGTGGTGGAACCCGGCATCGTGCACCACGGCGAGCACCTTGTCCGTGCCGTCACCTGGCTGCACGGCGCGCCGTACGCCACGCTCACTCACTCGTCCGACCTCCGCCGCAGCCTCGGGGAGTTCATGGGCACGGTGTCGCGCGGCCTCCAGGGTTTCGGACACCCAGCCGCACACCAGCCGCACTTCCTCTGGAACCTCGACCACGCACAGAGCGTGCGGCAGTGGGTGGACGCAGTCGCCGACCCGGCAGACCGGGCAATGGTGGAGTCGGTGTTCGCACGACATGAACGGGTGGTGGTGCCCCACCTTCCACGCCTGCGGGCTGCCGTTGTCCACCACGATGCCAACGACTGGAACGTGCTGGCCGACGAAGAGCGACAGATGGTCACCGGGTTGATCGACTTCGGCGACGTGATGTGGGCGAGGCAGGTGAACGAACTGGCGGTCGCCGTGGCGTACGCGTTGCTCGACAGCCACGAGTCGCCGCTCGTCGACATCGTTGCAGCAGCCACCGACGTGATTCGCGGGTACACCTCCGTCTTCCCACTCACCGAGCCGGAGTTGGCCGTGCTGTGGGAGTTGATAGCCACCCGGCTGGCGATGAGCGTCGCCATCTCCTCCCACCGGGGCGCCGCCAACCCCGACAATGCGTACCTCACCGTGTCGCAGGCGCCGGCGCTCCGCCTGCTGCGCCGCCTCACCGCGATGAAGCCCGACTTCCTGCACTTCACCGCACGGGCTGCCGCTGGGCTGGCGCCGGTGCCCCACCAGCCGGCAATCACGGCGTGGCTTCGATCGTCGCGCTGCCACCCGAGCGATGTGATGCCGTTCGACCTGCGGCGCGCTGGCCGGGTGGTGGTGAGCCTCGCCGGCGACGCGCCGCTCACCGCCATCAGCGACCCCGACGAGTCGTGGGCGTGGATCCAGCGCGAGATGGCAGCCCATCACGCGGCGGTCGCCCTCGGCCGCTACGACGAAGACCGCGCCTGCTACGCCGGTGAACAGTTCACCACCGACGCTCCCGAGCCGCGGTCGGTGCACACCGGCGTCGACCTGTTCATCGACGTCGACACACCGGTACGGGCGATGCTGCCGGGTGTCGTGGAGACCGTTGTCGACAACGCTGCGGCGTACGACTACGGCCCGACCGTCATCCTGCGTCACGCCACCGACACCGGCACTCCGTTCTGGGTGCTGTACGGGCATCTGTCTCGGGCCACGCTCACCACCGTGCAGCCCGGGCAACTCGTCGCTGCGGGCGACACGGTTGGCTTCGTGGGCGACCACACGGTGAACGGCGGCTGGGCACCACACCTGCACGTGCAGATCATGACCGACCTGCTGCTCGCGCGGTGGGGTGCCGTCGATGCGGAACCCGACGGCAACTTCGAGGGCGCCGGCGAACCAAGCCGCATGGCGGTGTGGCGCAGCATCGTGCCCGATGCGTCGATACTGCTCCGACTGGCGCCTGAGACCTGGGCAGATCACGCTGCCGACGCGCCCGACGTGCTGGAGCCGCGGCGGCGGAGCGACCTCGGGCCGTCGCTCAGCACCAGCTACCGCCGACACCTCAGCATCGTGCGCGGCGAGGGCACCTGGCTGTTCGACCACACCGGCCGGGGCTACCTCGATTGCGTCAACAACGTCGCCCATGTTGGGCACAGCCACCCGCACGTCGTCGCGGCCATCGCGCGTCAGGCCGCCGTGCTCAACACCAACACTCGGTACCTCCATCGAGCCATCCTCGACTACGCCAAGCGGCTGGCTGCGCTGTTCCCCACTCCCCTGCGGGTGGTGTACCTCACCAACTCGGGCAGCGAAGCCAACGAGCTGGCGCTGCGCATCGCCCGCACCGCCACCGGCCGACGCGATGTCGTCGCCGTCGACTGGGGGTACCACGGCAACACCAACGACCTGGTGGAGATCAGCGCGTACAAGTTCAATCGCAGGGGTGGCGGTGGCCGCCCACCACACACCCACCTCGCCGACCTGCCCGATCCCTATCGCGGTGCGCACGGCGACAACGGCCCGGCCTACGCGGCCTCGGTGGCGGCGGCGTGTGAACGAGCCGAACAGCACGGCGGCGCTGCAGCATTCATCGCCGAGAGCATCAGCGGGTGCGGCGGGCAAGTGGTGTTTCCCCACGGCTATCTCGCCGCGGCGTTCCGCGCGGCCAAGGCAGCGGGCGCCGTCACCATCGCCGACGAGGTGCAGGTGGGGTTCGGTCGTGCGGGCAGCCATATGTGGGCCTTCGAGCCCCAACTGGAGGGCTCCGGCGTGGTGCCCGACATCGTCACCCTGGGCAAGCCCATCGGCAATGGTCACCCGCTGGGCGCGGTGGTCACCACACCGGAGCTTGCTGCCGCGTTCGCCAACGGCATGGAGTGGTTCAACACGTTCGGCGGCAATCCCGTCAGTTGTGCCGCTGGAATGGCCGTGCTCGACGTCATCGAGGCCGAGGGCCTGCAGGAGCGCGCCGCCCGGGTCGGGTCGTTGCTCCTGCAGGGGTTCCGCACGCTGGCGGCGCGCCACGACTGCATCGGCGACGTGCGCGGCATGGGGATGTACCTCGGCATCGACCTGGTCACCGATCGTGGCACCAAGACGCACGCCACCCAGTTGGCGGGCGACGTGGCCAACCTGCTGCGCGAGCGAGGGGTGTTGGTGAGCACCGACGGCCCCCACGACAACGTGCTGAAGATCAAGCCGCCCATCGTGTTCGACACTGCCGAGGCAGAGGTGCTGTGCAGCGAACTCGACGCGGCGCTCACCGATCTGCACAGCTGATCCTCGCCCACCGGCGGCGCAGGTCACAGACAGGTTGCCATTACGCCCCGTATCGTTGATTGACCCCTACGTGAGGGGACCGAGAGAAGGCAACGTGGAAGAGCACAGCGACGGCGACGTCGAGACGACGACGACCGAGACCGAGGCTGCTGCCCCGGCCGACACCATGAACGGATTCGAGCAGTTGGGCCTGCGGCCCGAGCTGCTGCGGGCACTCGACGAGTTGGGTTATGAGGAGCCCACCCCGATTCAGCGCGAGACCATCCCGCCGCTGCTGGCGGGCAACGACATGGTGGGGCAGGCCGCTACCGGCACTGGCAAGACCGCGGCGTTCGCCCTGCCGGCGCTGCAGATGGTGAGTGGCGCGGCGGGTAAGCCCGTGGCGCTCGTGCTGGTTCCCACTCGCGAGCTGGCGATGCAGGTGAACGAGGCGTTCTTCCGTTACGGCCGCGATCTGCGCGCCACCTGCGTGCCGGTGTACGGCGGCCAACCCATCTTCCGCCAGCTGCAGGCGCTCGATCGCGGCGTGCATGTGGTGGTGGGTACCCCCGGCCGCGTGCTCGACCACATCGGCCGCGGTTCGCTGCCGCTCGACGACATCCGCATGGTGGTGCTCGACGAGGCCGACGAGATGCTCGACATGGGCTTCGCCGACGACATCGAAACCATCCTCGATGCCGTCGAGTCGGCCACGGTCGATGCGCCCCAACAGCGCCAGACCGTGATGTTCTCGGCCACGATGCCGCCGCGCATCAACGCCATCGCCAAGAAGCACCTCACCGACCCCGTGCGCATCAACGTCACCAAGGGCGACACGAAGGCCAGCAAGGGCAAGGTTCGCCAAGTGGCGTACGTCGTGCCCCGGGCACACAAGCCAGCCGCACTCGGCCGCGTGCTCGACATCGAGGCACCCGGCGGCGCGCTCGTGTTCTGCCGCACGCGCACGGAGGCGGCCGAGCCGGTGCGCTTCGAGCTCGCCGG
>DMQJ01000073.1 GCA_003455715.1 Acidimicrobiaceae bacterium
AAGGCCGCCAGGACGGGCTCGGCCGCAGGCAGGCCGGTCAGGCGGGCCGCCACCCCTTCCACGCCTTCGTCGAAGGCAGCCATCAGGGTGGGTTCGGCGCGCACGAGCTGCGCCACCTTCCACAACTCCTGGCTGTACTGGGCACTCACCACGTCGTCGGCGGCGCCGAGCAGCTGGGTGACAAGGCCAGGGTCGCCTGCAGCCTTCGCCCCGTCCGCCAGCGCTCCGGAGACGATGGCCGACAGACCGGTGGTGACCATGTGGTTGCGGAAGACCCGCTGGATCACCGGCGGGTAGCTGTGCAGGAAGCTGAGCAGGGTGGCGTCGTCGGCGCGGGCGATGTCGGGCTGACGGGCATCCCACGCTGCCACCGCAGCCTGGCTGTCGGCGACCGCCGAAGGGAGTTCCTTCTGCGCGAGCGCACCGAGCACGGTGCGCAGGATCTTCAGCGTGTTCAGCGGGCGAACGTCGCCCTTGCGTCGCTCGTACGGTGGTGGGTTGCCTTCGCCGAAGAAGCTGACGTCGATGGCCTCGGCCGACGAGCCCGGGGCACGCACGCCGAGCATGCGCAGGTACGAGAGGTTGAGGTAGCCGTAGCCGCCGTACAGCCCGATGATGACCGGCGCGTCGCCACTGAAGTCGTTCCTCGACGCGATACCCATCCCCCGGTAGGCCTCGCGCCAACCGGCTTCGGCGGGCTTCACCGCCAGCTCGTAGCTCAAGGGCGTGAGCACCTCGGGGAAGACCTCACCGATGTTGCCGCGGGTGTTGATCGGCCAGCGCGGGTCGACCTGACCCTCCACGATCCAGTGCGTGTTCGTCACAACGCGGAGTCTGCCACCCTCAGGTGAGCGACTTCGCCAAACGCAGCCCGGCCAGTTTGTCGGGCTGCTGCAGCGCTGCGAGGCCCACCTCGAAATCGGGCAGCGAGTACACCTCGCCGTCGTCGGTGATCATCACGAACCGGTCGAGCGTGGAGAGGAACGTGCGATCGTGGCTGACGGCGATGACGGTGCCCACGAAGCCGTCGAGTGCCTGCTCGAGCGCCTCGCTGGACTCGATGTCGAGGTTGTCGGTGGGCTCGTCGAGCAGCAGCACGTTGTGCCCCTCGAGCTCCAGGCAGAGGATCTCCAGACGCGCTTTCTGACCACCGCTGAGGGTCTGGTGCTCCTGGCGCGACTGCGGTGCCAGGCCGTAGCGGGCGAGGGCCTTCATGGCCTGCTCTTCGTCGTAGATGCGGCGGCGGACGATGTCCATGCACGTGCGGCCGCGGAACTCGGGCCGGTCGTTCACCTGGGTGAACATGCCGATGCTGGTGCGCGGACCGAAGTTGATCGTGCCCTCCAACGAGGCATGGTCGCCGAGCGTGCCCGCGAGCGCGGAGAGCAGGTGGGTCTTGCCGGTGCCGTTGGGGCCGATGAGCCCCACTCGCTCGCCGAAGTGCACCTCGTCGCTGAACGGCAGGAACAGGTCGCCGATCGACACGTCGATCATCTGCACCACGCGGCGGGCGCTGTCGGCACCGCGCAGGCGCACCTTGATCTGCTGGTCGGGCACGGGAGGCGGGGGCGGGCCAGCGGCGACGAACTTCTCCCACCGCGTCTCTGCGGCGTTGGCTTTGGTGGCGTTCTTGAAGTTCTGCGCTGCCCGCTGCTTCATGATCTTCATGTGGTGGAACAGGCGGCGCTCTTCGTCGTGCCACCGCTTCAGGGCGTCGCCCAGCAGTTCCTGGCGCTTGGCCCGCGCTTCGGGGAAGGTGGCGTACGAGCCGCCGTGCACCCATGCGCCTGCACCCTCCACCACGATCACCTTGGTGGCCACGCGCTCCAGCAGCGTGCGGTCGTGGCTGACCATCAGGATGGTGCTCTTGCAAGCGCGAATCTGCTCTTCAAGCCACAGCCGGGTGGGGATGTCGAGGTAGTTGTCGGGCTCGTCGAGGAGGAGGATGTCGGCGCCGCTGTTGAGCAGCAGGTCGAGCACGAGGCGCTTGCGTTCACCACCACTGAGCTCACCCACCAGGCGCGTGGCGAAGTCGTCGACGTCGGTCTTCACGCTCCGCTTGGCGGCCGCAGCCCACTGGGCCTCGAGTTCGTAGCCACCGCAGTCGCCCCAGTGTGTGAGCGCCTCGGCGAACTTCGTGCCGTCGTCGTCGCCCGCGTACATGGCCGCTTCGGCGATGTGGAGGGCGCGGCCGGCTTCCCGCAGCGCAGTGGGTGCGACCTCCACCAGCATGTCGCGCAAGCTGTCGGTGGGGTTCGACATGCCGACGTCCTGCGTCATCCGCAGCATCGTCCCGCCGAGCGCGAACTCGCCTTCGTCGGGCTGCAGTTCGCCGCTGAGGATGCGCAGGATGGTGCTCTTGCCCACCCCGTTGGCACCGACGATTGCTGCGTGCTCGCCGGGCGCGACGGTGAACGAGAGGTCGAAGAACAACGAGTCGGCCCCCGGGGGCGCGTACTCCAACTCGGACACCACGATGCTGCTCACGGCCGACCATCCTGCCGGGTCGAGGCCTCGGTTGCTCCCCCGATTACCTGCTACAACGAGACGATGGACGTCGGCGATCTGTACGAAGCAGCACGGGCGCGGTTCGCCGCGACCGCCCGCGGGTCTGCCGACCGCCTCGCCGCAACGGTGCCTGCCACACCCGACTGGACGGTGCACGACGTGCTCGCGCACGTGGTGGGGCTGTGCGCCGACCTCAACGCGTTGCGGTTCCCCGACGCGGCGTCCGACCCCGGAGGCAACGGCTGGACGGCCGCTCAGGTGCACACACGACGTGGGCATTCGTTGGACAAGTTGCTGGCCGAGTGGGACCGTGAGGGGCCGGTGTTCGCCCATGGCCTGCGCGCCTTCGGGTACGACTTCGGGGCCCACTTCGTTGCCGATCTGCACTGCCACCACCAAGACGTGCGCTGGGCGCTCGGGTTGCCCGCCGACGACGACACCGCCACAGTGACGGCCGCGCTCCACCACTACCTGTCGTTTACCGACGAGACACTGCGCGCCGCCAAGTGGGGTGCGCTTGAGGTGCGCCTCGAGTCCGGCCTGCATCTCGTGGGTGAGGGGCCAGTGCGGGCGGCGGTGACAGCCGACGCGTTCACGCTGCTGCGGTGCCTTTCGGCCCGCCGCACTCGCGCCCAGTTCCGCGCCCTCGGGTGGGAGGGTGACGCGGACGCCGCGATCGCAGCGATCGAGGCCGGGTTCGCCGGCAACTACTCGTTCCCCACGATGGAGGTGGAGCAGTGAAGGCAGCGGTGTACGAACGGTTCGAGGGCCCGATCTCGGTCGTGGATGCGCCCGACCCCTCCCCCGCCCCCGGCGAGGTGGTGGTGGAGGTGCTGGCCGTCGGGCTGTGCCGCAGCGACTACCACGGTTGGCACGGCACCGACCCCGACATCGTGTGCCCGCACGTGGGCGGCCATGAGTTCGTGGGCCGTGTCGTGGCGGTGGGGGCGGGTGTGCAGCGCGTGGCGCTCGGCGACCGGATCATGGTGCCGTTCGTGTGCGGCTGCGGCGAGTGCGAGCCGTGCCTGCTGGGCCAGCACCAGGTGTGTCGCCGCCAGGAGCAGCCCGGCTTCACCCGCTGGGGTGCGTTCGCCACCCACACCACCATCCCTTACGCCGACGTCAACGCCGTGCACGTGCCCGCGGATGTGTCCGACGAGGCCGCGGCGCTGGTGGGCTGCCGCGTCTCCACCGCCTACCGCGGCGTGGTGGAGCAGGGGCGGTTGGCA
>DMQJ01000507.1:0-649 GCA_003455715.1 Acidimicrobiaceae bacterium
TCTGCCCGAACCGAGCGACCATGCCCGCGCCCTGGCGACGACGGCACGCACGCAGTTCGGCTCGCTCGGTTCGGGCAACCACTTCGCCGAGGTATGCCTCGACGAACAGGATCGGGTGTGGCTGTTCCTCCACTCCGGCTCGCGCGGTATCGGCAACAAGTTGGCCACCCGCCACATCGACACGGCGAAGAAGCTGCGGCACCTGTTGCCGCACGCCGTCGACGACCCTGCGCTGGCCTGGTTCGTGCAGGGCACGCCCGAGTTCGAGGCCTACATCGCCGACATGCTGTGGTGCCAGGCGTACGCGCTCGCCAACCGCGAGGCGATGCTGGCGGCGTTCGCACAGGCGTTCTTCCGCTTCGTCGGTTCGGGGCGCGAACGAGAGCGCATCAACTGCCATCACAACTTCGCCGCGCTCGAAGAGCACGATGGGCAGGAGCTGTGGGTCACCCGTAAGGGCGCCATCAGCGCGCGGGCGGGCCAGCTTGGCCTCATCCCTGGTTCGATGGGCACGCGCTCCTATGTGGTGCGTGGCCTCGGCAACCCGATGAGTTGGCAGTCGTGCTCGCACGGTGCGGGGCGTCGGTTCAGCCGTAACGAGGCGAAGCGTCGCTACAGCGTCGACGACCTGCGCCGCGAGATGGGCGAC
>DMQJ01000507.1:804-7053 GCA_003455715.1 Acidimicrobiaceae bacterium
CGCCGCTCTTCCGATCTGACCTGCGCCGCGAGATGGGCGACCGCACCTGGCTGGCCGACCGCGCCGAGCAGCTGCTCGACGAGATCCCGTCGGCGTACAAGGACATCGACGAGGTGATGGCCAACCAGCGCGACCTGGTGGAAGTGGTGCACACCCTCCGCCAGATCGTGAACTACAAGGGCTGCTGAGCAAGCAGCCAATTGATGCGGCTGCTGAGCAAGCAGCCAATTGATGCGGCTGCTGAGCAAGCAGCCCGTCGGTACAGTGCAGGTCGGTGTCGAACACAGTGTCGACACGGCTCTGAAGGAGACCTTCCAACTATGGACGGCACCGACCTGCTCACCATCGGCCAACTCAGCACCCGGGCTGGCATCGCTGCGTCGGCGATCAGGTTCTACGAGCAGATGGGTCTGCTCGACCTGGCTGGCCGCACCGAAGCCAACCGTCGCCTCTACACCCGCGACACGTTGCGTCGCCTGGCGTTCATTCGTGCCTGCCAGCACGTAGGCATCACACTCGACGATGTGAAGGTGGTGCTCGACACGTTGCCCGCCGACCGCCCGGCCACCCCAACAGAGTGGGAGGCCATCTCGGTGGTCTGGCAACGCAAGCTCGACGAGCAGCAGCAGTGGCTCGATCGTCTCCGGGGCGGCCTGGGTGAGTGCATCGGCTGCGGATGCATGAGCTTCGAGGCATGCCACCGCCTCAACCCTGCCGACGGCGCCACCCGGTTGGGGCACGGACCCCGCTTCTGGAAGGGCGACTCGCCCGCCGACGTCGCCCCAGCGCCGTAACTGCACGCAACCACCGTGCGCCCGGCGACGATGGTCGCTATCGTGGCCGAGTCCTTTCGAGGACCCCCGCCCTCGTAGCTCAGGGGATAGAGCATCGGCCTCCGGAGCCGTGCGCGCAGGTTCGAATCCTGCCGAGGGCGCTCAGTGAAATCGCAGGAACCATCGGGCGTCGGCGAGCGTCGAAGGGGCATGCGTCGTGCCTTCATCCCCGCCCTGCTCGTCTTGGCTCCGCTCGCTCTGGTCGCCTGCGGCGACGACTCAGAGGGCGCTTCGTCCACCAGTCCCTCCACCAGTCCGTCCACGACGGCGCCTGCCGAGACGGTCGAGGTGTTCCGCTACGAGGCCATCGGCGGCTGCCAGATGATGGGCCCCAACTGCGCCACGTACGTCATCTACAGCGACGGGTCGGTCGAGGTGTACCGCACCGGCGAGAACGCGCCCGCGGAACTCACGGGCACCCTTCCCGAGGGCCTCATCGACGCCTTCTTGACAGGTGCTGCCACCATCGACTTCGAAGAGATGGCCGCACGGGTCGGGCCCGGCACCTGCAATGCGTGCGTCGACGGCATCGACGTTGTGCTCACCATCGAGCTGCCCACCGGCGAGGTGCAACTCGACAGCACGGTGGTGAACTTCGACCCCGCCGAGCCGTTCTTCCTCGACGTGGAGACTCTCGTGGCCGACGCCGCAGCGGCGACCGGCGAACTACCCATCGTGTCCCGCTGACCCACTCCTTGGGCACCACGGCCTCGCGCTGCCGCGGGTTTGTGTCAAACGCGGCGACCTGCAACTCCTGGTCACGTCCTGTCACCTTTTACGTAAAACGGGGGTTTACGTGAACGGGGGGTGAACGTGTGGCAATGTGGCCCGCCATGGGTCGCATCGCCCGCCTCATCCCTGCGGTCGCGGTGGCCCGCACCTACGAACGCAGCTGGCTCGGCCGCGACATTGGGGCGGGGCTGGTGTTGGTGGGCATGTTGGCTCCGGCGGGCATGGCGTACGCCATTGCGGCCGGCGTACCACCCGTCACCGGTCTCTACGCCACCATCATTCCGCTGCTCGTGTACGCCCTTTTCGGGCCCTCGCGCATCCTGGTGATGGGGCCCGACAGCTCGCTGGCCCCCATCATCGCTGCAGCCGTCGTGCCGCTCGCCGCTGGCGACCCCGACACCGCCATCGCTGTCGCCGGCGCCCTCAGCATCGTGGCCGGGCTGGTGTGTGTGGCGGCCGGGCTCGCCCGATTCGGCTTCCTCGCCGAACTTCTCTCGGCTCCTGTGCGCTACGGCTACCTGCACGGCATCGCGCTCACCATCCTGGTCAGCCAGACCGCCAAGCTGTCGGGCTTCTCGGTGAGCGGTGAGACCATCGTCGGCCAACTGCGCGATCTCGTGGACGGGTTCGCCGACGGCAAGTTCAACGGGTGGGCCTTCGTCGTGGGCAGCGGCTGCCTGGCCGTTCTGCTGCTCGTGCGCTGGTGGGATCGGCGCATCCCCGGGCCGCTGCTCGTGGTCATTCTCGGCATCATCGCCGCCCTCGTGTTCGACCTCGGCCTGGAAGGTGTCCGGTTGGTGGGCGACCTGCCCAAGGGTGTGCCCACCCCGGCCATCCCTGACGTCGACTGGACCACGGTGCGCGACCTGCTTGGCGCGGCCATGGGTGTGGCCCTCGTGTCGTTCGCCGACACGAGCGTGCTGTCGCGCACGATGGCGCTGCGGCGCCGCGAGCATGTTGATGCCAACCACGAACTCGTGGCGCTGGGCATGGTGAACGTTGCCTCGGGCATGTTCAACGGGTTCGCCGTCAGCTCCAGCAGCTCTCGCACGCCGGTGGCCGAAGCGGCCGGGTCGCGCACGCAGCTCACCGGTGTGGTGGCGGCGCTCGCCCTCCTGGCAGTCACCGTGGCCGCACCGTCCACGTTCCGCCACCTACCCGACCCCACGCTCGCAGCCATCGTCATCGCTGCCGCCATTTCGCTCATCGACATTCCTGCAATGGTCCGCCTCTTCCGTGTGCGGCGCAGCGAGTTCGTGCTCGCGGTGGCCGGATTGTTGGCCGTCGCCGTGCTCGGCCCGGTGAACGGTGTGGTGGTGGCCGTGGCGTTGTCGATCCTCAACTTCCTGCGGCTGGCCTGGAAGCCGCACACCGCCGAGTTGGTACGGGTGGATGGGTTGAAGGGCTACCACGACCGAGCACGCCACCCGGAGGGCAGGGTCATCCCGGGGTTGTTGCTCTATCGCTTCGACGCACCCCTGTTCTTCGCCAATGCCCGCTTCTTCGTCGAAGACCTCGAAGCACGCATTGCTGCGCAGGCCGAACCGGTGAAGTGCATCATCGTCACCGCGGAGCCCATCACCGACATCGACACCACTGCGGGCGACACCCTGAAGGAACTGCTCGCCGACCTGCACACGCAGGGCATCGAGCTGCGGTTCGCCGAACTGAAGGGCGTGGTGCACGACCGCCTCGACCGCTACCACACCTTCGACGGCCTCACCCCGCCCGAGCACACCGCCCGCACCACCGGAGAAGCCGTGAAGGACTACGTGCGCGACTACGGCACCGAGTGGACCGACTGGGAAGACCGCCTCAGCCCCTGACAACTCGTTGTCGGGCACAACTGTGCACACACAGAACGACACGTTGGCTTCTGTGTCTTCACAGTTCACGGCACAACGACTTCGACGGGCCTCGAATCGCGGGCGACCCAGCCACGGCGGATAGCGTGACGCCCCGTGACCCGACGTTTCGCTGTGCTCGCAGGCGCCCTCCTGGCCGCCGTGTCGTTCTCGTCCTGCTCCACCTTCGACCGCAACGACGTCGCCGCCGAAGTGAACGGCGTGGAGCTCACCAACGACGACCTGGCCAACCTGGCGTCGACCGACCGACTGCTCCGCTTGTTCAACACCGCGCCACCCAACGAGGGCGGGCGGGAACGATTCATCGCCACGCTCTGGGTCTTTCTGCAAGCTGCCAACGAGGTTGGCGCCCTCGACGCGATCACCGACGACGCTGTCATCCCCAGCCTCGACCAGACGTTCGGCAACGACTGGCGCACCGGGGCCGAGGCGGAGGCGACCCTCATCGACGCAGTGAAGTTCAAGGCGCTCCTCGACCAGCAGTTGCTACCGGTCGACGACATCCGAGCCGCGCTGACCGAAAGCGAAGTCTGGGTGTCGAGCCGGGTCGGCGGCTGGGCACAGGACGAGTTCGCGATTCTGCCCTTCGGTTCCTGATCGGATGACTCGTCCGGTCGTCTCCGTCGTGGGGCTCGGGCCGGGTGGGGCCGAGTACGTCACCGAGCACACCTTGGCCGAGATCGCCCGGGTGCCGCACCGTTACCTGCGCACGGCTGTCCATCCGTCGAGCCACCTCGTACCCGACGCCATCACCTTCGACGAGGTCTACGAGCAGGCTGACACCTTCGACGACGTCTACGCCGAAATCACAAGGCGCCTCGTGGCCGCAGCCGCGGAGCACGGCGAGGTGCTGTACGCGGTGCCCGGCTCACCGCTGGTGCTCGAGCGAACCGTGCGAGCCCTGCGCGCACACGACGGCATCGAGTGCCGCCTGCACCCGGCGATGAGCTTTCTCGACCTCGCCTACGCCCGCCTCGGCATCGACCCTGTCGAGACCCGACTGACCCTTGTCGACGGCCACGAGTTCGCCACCGCTGCGGCCGGACTCACCGGCCCGCTACTGGTGGCCCACACCCACGCCAACTGGGTGCTCAGCGACATCAAGCTCGCGGTCGACGATGCCACGGGCGACGAACCTGTCGTGATCCTCCAACGCCTCGGCACCGACGACGAGTGCATCACCCACACCACCTGGGCCGAACTCGACCGCACGGTGGAGGCCGACCACCTCACCTCCATCTACATCCCCGCGCTCGGCGCGCCCGTCGGAGCGGAGCTCGTCCGCTTCCACCAACTCGCCCGCACCCTGCGCGAACAGTGCCCGTGGGACCAGGAGCAAACCCACGCCAGCCTCGTGCGCTACCTGCTCGAAGAGACCTACGAACTCGTCGACGCGCTGCAGGCGCTCGACCCCGACGACCCCGCCACCGACGACCACCTGCTGGAGGAACTCGGCGACGTGCTCTACCAGATCGAGTTCCACGCCACCATCGCCGAGCAGGAAGGCCGCTTCACCATGGCCGACGTGGCTCGCAACGTGCACGACAAGCTGGTGCGTCGCCACCCTCACGTGTTCGGCGATGTCGACGCCGCCGACAGCGACACGGTGAAGGCCAACTGGGATGCCATCAAGGCCGCCGAGAAGGGCCGCACCTCTGTGTTCGAGGGCGTGGCGATGGCCCAGCCTGCCCTGTCGTACGCAGAGGCGGTGCAGCGCAAGGCCGCAAAGCTCGGTTTCGACTGGCCCGACGTGCACGGCGCCCTCCCGAAGATCGCGGAGGAGGCCGCTGAACTAGTGGCCGCACACGAACACGGCGACCCCGGGCACATCGCCGACGAACTCGGCGACCTGCTGTTCGCAGTGGTCAACGTCGCCCGCCACCTCGGTGTCGAGCCAGAGACCGCGCTGCGCGCCGCAGCCCACAAGTTCCGCACGCGGTTCGAAGGCGTGGAACGGCTCGCTCAGCAGCGAGGCATCGACATGAAGTCGGCCGACCTGGCCACACTCGACGCCCTCTGGGACGAGGTGAAAGCGGCGAGCTGATTCAGCCGCGGTTGAAGCGGAAGTGCATGAGGGCGTGGTCGTCCTGCCCGATCGACATGCGACCAACACACGCCCGGTCGAACGACGTCAGGGCCGAGTACACACTGCTCACATACCAGAGCGAGTTGAGGTACCCGACGACCATGAGACCAATGGATGCCGGCCGTCCGACCCAGCGCAGAAAGAACGAGGCGACGATCCCCATCGCAAACCCCGCGATCGGCAGGATGATCATCCTGCTCCACGGGTCCTGCGGTGCCTTCACTGCGCCTGCGGCTCGGCGCAGTGAACCGAGCACCCAGAAGTGGGCACCCACGATCGTCAGCCCGACGCCGCAGACCAGCGCGAACCGAGCGAACTCGTCGTCGAGCTCGATTCCCAGAGCGAAGACAGCTCCCACCTGCACCACGAGCGCCGCCCAGGCAATGCCCGGCCAAGGGGTGTACCGGCTCTTGTGGCGGGCGTTGAGCAGCGCCGCGACGGTCCACCACAGCCAGCCGATGAGGTAGCCGAACACACCGATGAGCACCAGCAGCACCACCACACGTTGTGCTCGCTCATCGATGAAGAGCGTGTCGTCGAAGCGGAAGTAGATGTATCCCTGCCTCGCCAGCACGATGACAGCGATGGGCAACACCAACCACGATGCATGCCCCACCACACACAGCAACCTGGGGATGGTGGTGTGGTGGCGCCGACGCGGTTGGTCCTCCACCAGCGGCACCGGCCCGGTGACCTGGCGAGGAACCTGCCCGGTCACCTGGCGCGTCGCCAC
>DMQJ01000507.1:7227-7726 GCA_003455715.1 Acidimicrobiaceae bacterium
CCGGTCACCTGGCGCGTCGCCACGGCCGCCGGGGCGACTGGCTCCACCGGTGGCACCTCCGCAGCGAACTGCGGGGGTAGGCGAGGGCCCGAGTGGGTTGGTTCCACGGGACTGTTGTCGGCGCGTATCTCGCTCGACTTGAGCGACATGTCACGTTCGTAGCTTCGACGCAGTTCGCTACCGTGGGTCGTATGAGCGAGATCCTTCACGTCGTCGGCCGCGAGATCCTCGATTCCCGAGGCAATCCCACCGTGGAGGTCGAGGTCACACTCGACAGCGGGGCCACCGGACGAGCGGCCGTCCCCAGCGGTGCCTCCACCGGCGAGCACGAAGCGGTCGAGCTGCGCGACGGCGGCAGCCGGTACCTCGGTAAGGGCGTCGCCACCGCCGTCGGATTCGTCAACACCGAGATCGCCGACCTGCTCGAAGGCGTTGACGTCTTCGAGCAGCGCAGCATCGATCAGGCGCTCAACCAGCTCGACGGCACCGACAACAAGGG
>DMQJ01000507.1:7939-8128 GCA_003455715.1 Acidimicrobiaceae bacterium
CGCCTCGGCGCCAACGCCATCCTTGGTACGTCGTTGGCTGTCGCCAAAGCTGCGGCCGACGAGGTGCAGCTGCCGCTGTGGCGCTACCTGGGCGGCCCGCACGCTCATGTGCTCCCCGTGCCGATGATGAATGTGGTGAACGGCGGCGTGCACGCCGACAACTCCATCGACATGCAGGAGTTCATGATC
>DMQJ01000507.1:8312-12211 GCA_003455715.1 Acidimicrobiaceae bacterium
CGCCGACAACAGCGTCGACATGCAGGAGTTCATGATCATGCCCGTGGGCGCGCCGAGCTTCCGTGAGGCGTTGCGCTGGGGCACCGAGACGTATCACACGTTGAAGAAGGTGCTGCACGACCGTGGCCTCAGCACTGCGGTGGGCGACGAAGGCGGCTTCGCCCCCAACCTGGCCTCCAACGAAGACGCCATCCGCATTCTCGTGGAAGCCATCGAGAAGGCCGGTTACACACCCGGCGACGACATCGCCATCGCCATGGACCCTGCGATGAGCGAGCTCTACCGCGACGGCGCCTACCACCTTGAGGGTGAGGGCAAAGTGCTCAGTCGCGACGAGATGGTGGCCTACTGGGAACGTGTGGTTGCCACGTATCCCATCGTGTCCATCGAAGACGGCATGCACGAAGACGACTGGGATGGCTGGGCCGCTCTCACCGGCGCCGTCGGCTCGAAGATCCAGTTGGTGGGCGACGACCTGTTCGTCACCAATGTGTCGCGCCTGCGCATGGGCATCGAACGCAAGGTGGCCAACGCCGTGCTGGTGAAGGTGAACCAGATCGGTTCACTGAGCGAAACGCTCGACACCGTCGAGATGGCCACCCGTCACGGCTACAGCAGCGTGATGAGCCACCGCAGCGGCGAGACCGAAGATGCCACCATCGCCGACTTGGCGGTGGCCACCAACTGTGGTCAGATCAAGACCGGCGCCCCTGCCCGCAGCGACCGTGTGGCCAAGTACAACCAGTTGCTCCGCATCGAAGAGCAGTTGGGCGAGCAGGCGGCATTCCGTGGCCGCTCGGCGCTGAGCCCTCGGTGACACCGCTCGCGGCCGTCGCGCTGCGAGACTAGGACGATGCCGGCAAACGACGGAACCCGAGGCGGTGGCCACTCCACCACCACCATTGCGCGTCCGAAGGACGCGTCGGGTTCGCGCACCCGCCCGGTGCAACGCACCCGCGACGACACCATCTTCGCCGACCTCACGCGCCCCATCCCGGCCGAGAAGCAACTGGTGCAGGGCCGCGGCAAGCGGCTGGTCATCTGGCTCGGCGCTGTGGTCGTGGTGCTTTCGGTCGTGGCAGCGTTCTTCGTCTTCCCGGTGCAAGCGTGGCTGCGCCAACAGGACGAAATCGACCGCAAGCAGGAGGTCGCCGACGCGCTCGAGGCGGAGAACGCCGACATGACGCGCGAAATCGACCGGCTCAACACCCCCGAAGGCATCGAGGAGGCCGCACGCGAGGTGATCGGCTACGTGAAGCGCGGCGAGATCCGCCTCACGGTGCTGCCCGGCGCCCAGGCACCCACCACGCTGCCGAGCGGTTGGCCGTACGACGCGATGGCCCAAGTGGTGGCCGTTCGCGCCGCCGACGCAGCCCAACCTTGACGAGTTGGATAGTGTCGGCGCAGTTCGCCGACGGCAGTTTCATCAGGGGGTCCTTTCGTGGCTGGCAGCATTCTTGGTAACCGTGTTCTCCGCAAGGAGGACCCCAAGTTCCTCACCACCGGCGGCGTGTACGTCGACGATCTACTCGACGAACCGCTGCTGCAGGGTGCTGCCCACGTCACCTACGTACGCTCCACGGTTGCCCACGGCACCATCGTCTCCATCGACGCCAGCGAAGCGCTCGCCATGCCGGGCGTGTTGGGCGTGTTCACCGCCGACGATCTCGGCCTGCAGCCCATGCCCTCCGACTTCAACCCGATGGTGGCCCGCGGCCTGCTGGCCATCGGCAAGGTGCGGTTCGTGGGCGAGCCCGTCGCTGTCGTCGTGAGCGAGACCCGCGAGCAGGGCGTCGACGCAGCCGAGCAGGTCATCGTCGACTACGACGTGCTGCCCGCGCTGGTCGATGTGGAGCAGGCAATGGCCAGCACCACACTGCTCTACGACTCGGCCATGAGCAACGTGGTGTTCGACACCACCGTGCTCGGCATGCCCGACAACACCGGCGACGCCTTCTTCGACGGGTGCGAGGTGGTGGTGAAGGGCCGCTTCGTCAACCAGCGCGTGGCACCGGCCCCGTTGGAGGTGCGTGGTGCCGCTGCCGCATGGGGCCCCGACGGCCGTCTGCACGAGTGGCTCAGCACCCAGGGCGCCCAGGCCGCGAAGGAGACCATCGCCAAGGCCAACGGCGTGGAAAGCGCCCAGGTGAAGGTCATCACCCCCGACGTGGGCGGCGGCTTCGGCGCCAAGATCACCTGCGACCCCGAGGAAGCGCTGCTCGGCGTGCTCGCCAAGAAGGTCGGCCGCCCCGTGCGCTGGCGCGAGACCCGCAGCGAGAACATGATGGTGATGGGTCACGGCCGCGCCCAGGTGCAGTACGTCACCATCGGCGGCACCCGCGACGGCAAGGTCACCCACTACCAGTTGCATGCCATCCAAGACTGCGGCTACTTCGCCGAGATGGGCACCATCCTCGCTCCGTTCATGACCCGCCCGATGGCCAGCGCGGTGTATGCCATCCCCAACATCGAGTGCCGCACCACGTCGGTGGTCACCAACGCCGCCGTCACCACTGCCTATCGCGGCGCCGGCCGCCCCGAAGCGACTGCGGCCGCCGAGCGGGCGATGGACCTGTTCGCTGCTGAGATCGGTATGGACCCTGCCGAGGTGCGACGCATCAACCTCATCCCCAAGTTCATGGAGCCACACACCACCGCAGTGGGCCAGACCTACGACGTCGGCGACTACGAAGGCGCCCTCGACAAGGCGTTGGAGGCCGCCGGGTACACGGCGCTGCGTGCCGAACAGGCTGCCCGCCGCGCCCGCGGCGACGCGAAGCAGCTAGGTATCGGTGTGAGCACCTACGTGGAGATCACCGGTGGCGTGCCGCCGTTCGGCGAGCACGCCAAGGTGGAGGTGCACGACGACGGCAGCGCCACCGTCTACACGGGTACGTCACCGCACGGACAGGGGCATGTCACCTCGTGGAGCATGCTCACCCACGAGCAGACCGGCATCCCGATGGACAAGATCTCCGTGGTGTGGGGCGACACCGACCTCGTGCCACAGGGTGCGGGCACCATGGGCTCGCGCTCGCTGCAGCAGGGCGGCGCCGCGGTGTGGAACGCCGCGGGCGAGCTGGTGAACGATGCCCGCAAGCTGGCCGCCAAGCTGCTCGAAGCCGACGAGGCCGATGTGGTGCTCGACAAGGACGCTGGTGCGTTCCATGTGGCCGGCACCCCCACCATCGCCAAGACCTGGGCGGAACTCGCCCAGGCCGCGCACGGCACCGACGATCTGCCCGAGGGCTTGCAGCACGCCCTGTTCTTCCAGGCCGGCGGGGCCACGTTCCCGTTCGGCGCTCACGTGGCGGTCGTGGAGGTCGACACTGAGACCGGCCAGGTGAAGCACCTGCGCCACATCGCCTGCGACGACGCCGGCAAGGTGCTCAACCCGATGCTGCTCGAGGGCCAGATCCACGGCGGTGTCGCCCAAGGCACGGCGCAGGCGCTGATGGAGGAGGTGCGCTACGACGACGACGGCAACCCCGTGACGTCGAACCTCGCCGACTACGCCTTCATCTCCGCCGCCGAACTGCCGAGCGTGGAGGTCGTGCACATGGAGACCCCCACGTTCATCAACCCCCTCGGGGCCAAGGGCATCGGCGAGAGTGGCACCATCGGCAGCACGCCCGCGGTGCAGTCGGCCGTGTGCGACGCGCTCAGCCACCTCGGCGTTCGCCACGTCGACATGCCCTGCACCGCCCAGCGGGTGTGGCAGGCCATCGCGGCCGCCGGCTGAGCAGCGGGGCGAACGAGCTACCGACCGATCGAGCTACCGCTTGAGGCGGGTGGCCTTGTTCGGATGGTCGACCTTGCCGCGGTGGCCGCGCACCTCGAGGCGCTTCAACCTCTTGGCCACGTCGCGCTCGTCGATGGCCAGGGTCACCTGACGGCGC
>DMQJ01000116.1:0-214 GCA_003455715.1 Acidimicrobiaceae bacterium
CCACACGGTGGAGCGGGTGGTGCACGCCGGCGGCTTCGAGGTGGAACCCGTGCTCGTTCGCCGCCTGCCCGACGCAGCGCGCCGTGGCGAGGAGTTGGAGCAGGTGTTGGCGTTGGCCGAACAGTTCCCGGCTCGCCGCTCGCCCGTGCTGTTGGCCCCGGTGTTCGGCCGATGAGCCTGCTCGCCGAGCGCATCGTCGGGCTGCACCTGGCGC
>DMQJ01000116.1:462-1028 GCA_003455715.1 Acidimicrobiaceae bacterium
GCATCGTCGGGCTGCACCTGGCGCTGGCAGCAGCGCGGGTGCCCCATGCGTTCGGTGGCGCATTGGCGTTGGCATGGTGCACCCAACGCGCCCGCGGCACCATCGACATCGACGTCAACGTGTTCCTCCCCGCGGAGCGCGTCGACGACGTGCTGCGCGTGCTGCCACCGGACGTGACATGGACGGCCGCCGACCGCGACCTCCTCTCTCGCGACGGTCAGGCCCGGTTGTGGTGGGCCGATACGCCGGTCGATCTGTTCTTGTCCACCACCGGTTTCCACGACGACGTGGCGGCGAGGGCCCGGCGCGAGCGGTTTGCCGGGCACGACATTCCCTTCTTGTCGTGCACCGACTTGGCGGTGTTCAAGGCCTTCTTCAACCGCACCAAAGACTGGGCCGACCTCGAAGAAATGGCCGCGGCAGGCACCCTCGACCGCCCCCGGGTGGTGGGCGTGCTGGCCGAGTACCTCGGCGTCACCGACGAACGTGTCGCCCGCGTGCTGGCCCTCCCGACCCCAGCCCCCTGAATGTCGGCGGTGGCGCCGCACCCCATGCGGCGCGAGCGC
>DMQJ01000116.1:1208-8544 GCA_003455715.1 Acidimicrobiaceae bacterium
CGGCGCGAGCGCCGACTTTGGGGTTGGGTGGGGGTCAGTCGGTGGAGCGGGGGACGAAGATGCCGCTGGCAGGGCTGGCACCGGTGATGGCGTCGGCAGCCAGGATGACGGCAGCGTCGGTGTAGGCGCTGGTCTCGTGCGGCGGGAACGTCTCGAGCGTTGGGTAGACGATGCCGGTGAGGTAGCTGCCGTCGTCGATGCGGTGCGGTCGGGTCCAGGCCAGCAGGTCGGTGGCGGTGGCAATATCGCCCACCACGGCATGGGCAATGCTCGCCTCAGCCGTCTCGCTCGCCGTCACCCACGGCTCGTCGCTGACGCAGCGGATGCCTTTGCCCTCCATGGCGAACACCGGCCAGCCATCCACCAGCCGGGCCTTGGCAGCGTCGCCGACGAGGCAACCGGTGAGCACCGGGTAGTACCAGTCCATCGCCCAGCGGTCTTTCGGCTCGAACGCTTCGGGACGAGTTGCCACCATGCGGGCCATCATCGTGGCCGCGTCGGCCCAGTCGGGACGGGGCTCGTTGCACAGTTCGGCGAGCTTGGCGCCGCAGCGCAACGCATGAGCGATCGATGACGACCCGGTGAGCAGCGCGTAGTCCCACGGTGTCTCGTCGGCCGTGCGGGCCCACAGCACCGTGCCGTCGGGTCGGCGCATCGACAGCACCCAGTCGAGCGAACGCTGCACGGTGGGCCACAGGTGGTCGACGAAACCACGATCCCAGGTGCACAGCCAGTGGTGCCACACGCCGGTGGCGATGTAGGCGCACACGTTGGTGTCGAGCTTGGCTTCCTCCACGCTTCCGTCGGGCAGGTAGTAGTTCCACCAACTGCCGTCGGGCAGTTGGATGTCGACCAGCCACTCGTAGGCGCGTTCGGCCGAACCATGAAACCCGGCCACGTCGAGCGCCATCGCGGTCTCCACATGGTTCCACGGGTCGCAGTGCCCGCCGGGGAACCAGGGGATCATGCCCGTGTCGAGTTGCAGGGCGACGATGCGCTCGGCGGTCTGCACCACCTCATCAGCGCTGAGCACCCCCTCGATGTGGGGCACGAGGGTCATGAACCGACCGCCGGCTTGCGCCCGTAGAGAATGGTGCTCTTCCCCAACGCGGGCGCCAACACCTTCTCCACCACCTTCATCGAGCCTGGCTGTTCCACGATCTCCCATTCCAACATGGAGCGGTACTTCGCCACCAAAGGATGGTCGTCGCGGCGAGGCCCCACCGCGCACTTCAGCCACCAGTAGGGCGAGTGCAGCGCGTGCGCCTTGTGGCTGCCGAACACCTGCAGCCCCGCTGTGCGCAGCTTGGCCTTCAACTCGGTGGTGCTGTAGATGCGCACATGCCCACCGACGCTCTTGGGTGCGTGGTATTCGTCGCTGAGCAGCCAGTTGATCTTCTCGGGGAACCACGTGGGCACGGTGCACGCGAACGTGCCACCTGGCTTCAGCACCCGCACCAGTTCGGCGATGGCGGCCACGTCGTCTTGGATGTGCTCGAGCACCTCGCTGGTGATGACCCGGTCGAACGAGCCGTCGGCGAAGGGCAGGCGGGTGGCGTCGCCCTGCAACACGCCCACGTAGCGGGCCTCGGGAATCTCGCCGGCCTCCACCATGGCGCCGAACGTGCCGCGGGTGGTGATGACCTCATCGGCGGCGTAGTCGAGCGCCACCACGTTGGCGCCGAGGCGGGCGAGTTCGAATGCATGGCGTCCGAAGCCGGCCCCGGCGTCGAGCACGAGGTCGCCTGGTTGCACGCCGAGACGGTCGAAGCGGATGGTGAGCATGGGGGCGGTCGGCCTGGTTCAGATGCGGCCGTTGCGGCGCAGCTTCTCGATGTTGTGCGGCATGGCCAGCACTTCGCGGTACTGGTCGACGGTGAGCTGTGCGCAGTGCTTCCAGCTCCAGCGCTCCACCACGCGCCGGCGGCCGGCATCGCCCACGCGGGCCCGCAGTTCGGGGTCGCTCAGACCGCGGCGGATGGTGGCGGCGAGTGCCTCGGCGTCGCCGGCCTTGCACTGCAACACGGTGTCGCCGTCGGCGCCGGTGACCTCGGGAAGGGCGCCGCCGTCGGTGGCCACCAGGCAAATGCCAGTGCTCATGGCCTCGATGGCGGGCAGGCTGAAGCCTTCGTACAGGCTGGGCACGACAGCCAGTTCGGCTTCGGCGTAGAGCTCGACGATGCGCTCATCGGGCACGCCCGACACGAAGTCGATGTACGGCCGCAGGCCGAGTTTGTCGATGAGGTCGGCGCTCGCCCCCTCACGCGGCTTGCCGATGATGGTGAGGCGGATGTCGTCGCGTTCAGTGCGCAGCTTGGCCATGGCCTCCAGCAGGTAGCTGAGACCCTTCAACGCCACGTCGGCGCTGGCCGTGGTGATGAGCCGACCTGGCTGGCGGGCCACCTCGGGCTTGGGCGTGAACAGCTCAGGGTCGACGCCCACGGGAACGAGGCGCATGCGGTCGTACGAGACGCCCATGTCGTTGTGGATGTCTTTGATGCTGTTCTCGCTCACCACGACCACACGCGGCATGCGACTGGCAACCCGGCCCTGCATCTTCACGAACGCGTACCAGCGGGCGATGCTCTGCTTCTTCCACCAGGTCTTCTGATGCGCCATCTCCAACGCTCGGTCGCGCGTGATGGGGTGGTGGAGGGTGACGATGGTGGGGATGATCTTCTCGACGCCGAGGATGCCGTAGCCGAGACACTGGTTGTCGTGCACCAGGTCGAAGTCGCGCTGACGCTTCTTCAGCACGCTGAGCACGCGGGAGGAGAAGGCGAGTGGCTCGCCGAACGTGCCCTTGAGGTGGGAGAGGGTCTCGAGCAGGTCGCCCTTGCTCTTCACTTCCCAGTAAGCCGGCAGGCGGCCGGGGTAGTGCTCGTTCCACAGGTCGAGGCTGGGCAGCTTGTGCAGTTCGATGCGATCGTCGAGCACCGGGTAGGGCTGACCGCCGAACACCTCCACCGTGTGCCCGAGGTCGACCAGGGCCTTGGTGAGGTGACGGGTGTACACGCCCTGGCCACCCACATGGGGCTTGCCCCGGTAGGTGAGGTAGGCGATCTTGAGCGGTGCATCGGGGGAGAGCCCCTTGCCGGCCGCAGGCACTGCAGACATGGTGGACAAGGCTACCGGTGGGCGGTTACCCGCCGGTAGCTGTGTCACGCGGTTGTCATACGGTGTGACAGTTGCTGAGCATCGACTGGGCGGTGCGGGGTCAGCCCGCGCAGGGCAGGATCTCGAAGCTGCCGGTGAACGTGCCGACGTTGCCGCGTGTGTCGGTGGCGGTGACCACCCACTCGTACTCGCCCACGTCGGGCTTGCGCACCAAGATGCGCCCCTCGGCGAAGTTGGCCTGGGTGGTGGTGAGGGTGTTGGCGCCACTCTGGGTGTCGCTCCACTGCACGGTGAGCGGAGCCGTCACCCCGCTCTCGTCGTTGAACTGCACGTACACCATTGGCATGGGGCTCCACTGGCAGGCGTAGAAGATGCCCTCGGGCCCGTCGACATCGAGCACCGGTGGCCGCTCGACGCGTGCTCGCAACACCAGGGGTCGGGTGTTGCCCGCGCTGTCGGTGACGTTCACCTGCCGTTCGTAGGTGCCTTCGTTGAGGCCCCCACGGTTGATGGTGACCGTGAGCACGGCGGTCTGCCCCGGCTGCAGCGTGCCGCCGGCGCCCACCAGCGCGAAGGGCGCCGGGCCACCAGCGGTCGACCAGTCGATGGGGAGTTGGCCGTTGTTTCGCACCTCCACTGAGCCCGAGTTGGCGGTGGCGCCAAGGTCGACCATGCCGGCGAGCACCTCGATGCTGCCGGGCAGCAGCACGGTGGTGCTCGTGGACGTGGTGCTGCTGGTGGAGCTGGTGGACGAACTCGACGTTATGCTGTCGGCGACCGTTGCGGTGGTGGGCACCTCGGTGACCACCACGGAGGTGACGGCTGCGGGTGGGTCGTCAGTGTCGAACGTGGTGGCTGCTAGCGTGCCGCCGCCAACGCCCAGCACCACGATTGCTGCCGCGGCGCCCAGCCCGACGGGCAGCTTGAACCGCTTGAGCACCGTTGGGAAGCCACCGTCGCCGGTGAACTCGTACGGGGTGGAGGGTGCCTGTCCGAGTGAGCCCATGATGCGGTCGCGCAGATCGGGCGGGGCAGCGAAGGCCGGAGCGGCGCCCATCAGCACCAGTGGCGCTGCCTTCTTGCGGGTGCGCTGGCAGGTGTCGCACGCCTCCACGTGGCGCGCCACGCGCTTGCGGATGAGGATGGTGAACTCGCCGTCCCAGCCCTTCAGGATGTCGGCCAGATCGGGGCAGTCCTTGCGGCCGGCGCGAGCCACCACCACGGCACCCAGGCTGCGCTCCACCCGCTCGCGCATGCGATGCACCAGGGTGTAGCTCTGCTCGGGGGTGACGCCCAGCGCCGCGGCAAGGTCGGCACCCTGCAGCCCCTGGCGCACGCTCAGTTCCAGCAGCAACTGGTCGCGTTCGTCGAGGCCGCATGCGGCGCTGCGCACCAGTTCGGCCAGTTCGCCGGCGGCCACCATCTCGCCCTCGGCGTCGGGTTGGATCGGGGCGGCCATCTCAGGCGCCCCCATGGCGGAGAAGTCGGTGGGGAGTGCCCGGCCGCGTTTCTTGGTGCGCCGGTACACCTCGTTGCGCAAGATCGCGTACAGCCAGGGCTTCAGTCGCTCCGGGTCGCGCAACTGACCCAACCGCTCGGCAGCGATCAGGAAGACGTCCTGGGTGGCGTCGGCTGCCTCGTGCCGGTCGCGCAGCATCGCTGCCGCCGTGTCGTAGAGGCCTGCCCCGAAGCGGTCGTACATGCCTGCCAGCGCGCTTCGGTCGCCCGCCGTGTAGGCAGCTACCAGTTGGGCGTCGCTTCGCAGTTCGGGCATGGTGCACGGCCTCCTTCATGCCCGTCCAGAGCACGGCGTGCGGCCGTCCTTTCGCTTTTCGCGACGATATTCCCTCCGGCGTGCGTCGCCGACGCACTACCAGGCGAGGGTGAGCGTGCGCTGGAGAATGTCGCCGGGTTCCAATCGGGTCGCGCCGCCGATGGTGAACGCATCGGGCGGGCCGCTCTGCGGCTCCACGCACGTGGTGTCGGCGGGTTCGTCGTACACCACCCAGTGGTCGCAGTCGGAGGCGATCGTCACCTGCAGTGCTCCCCAGCGCAGGCGAAGCGGCCCGAGCGGGTCGACAAAGCAGTCGTCCCACGGCTGTGGCGTCGGTGGCACGAGCCGTCGCACGGCCATGCCGTCGTCGTCGCGTTCGTACATCCGGCCGAACTCCAGCGCAGTGTCGTCGGGTTTCACGAAGCAGGGGTGCCAGCCCACCACGGCGGGCATGGCAGTGCCTGTGGCGGCGGCGGTGAGCACCAGCGTGGCGCCCTGCTCGCTGAGGTGGATGTGCTGATGCGCCACCCCGCCGAACTCCCAAGTGAGCGGGCACCTCAGCTCGCAGTAGTCGCGGCCAGCGTCGACCACCTCCCACTCGGCGTCGAACGCCGTGCCGTGGATGGCGTGAGGCGGAAGGTTCAGCGGCAGATGTCGACGCACCTCGTCGAACACGAACTCTCCGTGTCGCACCCGGCCGGCCCAAGGAACCATCGGATAGATGCCCCACATCATCGCCCCGACGGCCGGGTTGGCGCGCAGCAGCGGCACCCCACCCACCTCGAGGTGACCAACTCGGCCACCCGCTTCCGGGTGCACCGTCATCCGCACGTGGGGCCGGCGTCCGGCTTCCAACTCGATCATCCTCTGTTCTCTACCATGCCGGTCATGCGTGGGCTGGTGCAACGGGTGAAGCAGGCGTCGGTGACGGTGACAGGCGAGGTGGCGGGCGAGCCGTCGTCCGGTGAGGTGGTGGGCGCCGTCGGCCACGGGCTGTGTGTGCTGGTGGGGGTGACCCACACCGACACCGCCGACCACGCCCGCAAGCTGGCGGAGAAGATCTGGCACCTCAGGGTGATGGACGACGAGGCCGGGGTGATGAACCGCAGCGTGGCCGACACCACCCGCGAGGTGCTGGTGGTGAGCCAGTTCACCCTGTACGGCGACACGTCGGCCGGCCGCCGCCCGAGTTGGATCAATGCGGCCCGTCCCGAGCACGCCGAGCCACTGGTGCAGGCGGTGGTGGATCACCTGCGGTCGTTGGGCGCCACTGTGGCGACGGGTCGCTTCCGTACCGAAATGGTGGTGCAGATCGCCAACGACGGCCCGGTCACGGTGCTGTTGGAGGTGTGACTCGCCGCTCCCGCCAAACGATGACGGCCAGCGCGATCGCGAACAGCAGCACCCACGGCAGGTTGCCGATGTGGCTGTACCAGGTGCGGCCGTCGCGCAGCACCACCTCGCGCACCACCACCTCGCGTTCGCTGATGGAGGTGCGCTGGTACACCTCGCCGTCGGGTGAGATGAAGGCGGTGAACCCTGTTGGGGCGGCTTGCACCACCCACCGGCCCTGCTCTACAGCCCGCAGACGCGACGACGCGACCTGCTGGGTTTGCAACACGGTCCAGGTGTAACTGCTGCCGTTCGTGGGGTTGACGATGAGTTGCCCGCCCGACGACACGCCGTCGTTGGCGCGGCCCCCGAAGAACACCTCCCACGAGATCACCACCGCCAACTCGGTGCCGTCGGGCAACTCGAGCACGGCGGGGCCGGTGCCGGCCACCGCGTCGCGGGGCACCAGCTCCGTGGGTGCGCCGAGCGCATCGAGCAGGTCGCGCATGGGCATGTATTCACCGAACGGCACGCGACGCACCTTCTCGTAGCGGCTGAGCACCTCGCCGTCGGGGGTGACCACCACCTGCGCGTTGAGAAACCCACTGAGATCGACGGTGTCTTCCGTGATGCCCACCACCATCGGCACGCCCAACCGCTCGGCCTCGGCGGCAATGAGGGCATGCTGCGGGCTGCCGTCGAAGCGGATGACGTTGACGTCGACGACGTTCTCGGGCCACAGCACCATGTCGACCGTGCCTGGCTCGATGGTGCGGGTGGCGGCCAGGTGACGGTCGAGCACCTCCGACGCGGGTGTGTCGATGGCGTGGGTGCCCTGCGGTCCGCCGCCCTGCACTGCGGCGATGCGCAGCGGCGGGGCATCGGTGTCACTCACTCCCGCCGATGCGAGCGGCGACACGAGCCACACGACCAGCGCTGCCCCGAGGCCGATGACGCCGATCCAGTCGCCTTTGGCGGTGACGCCTCGCTTCCGGGCAAGGGCTGGCACCACCGGCGATGGACCGGCCAACGCGAACCCCACCTGGAAGACGAACCAGGTGAGCAACAACGCGCCACCCACCTGCACCACCCCCACGAACGGCCCGGCGGCTG
>DMQJ01000051.1:0-267 GCA_003455715.1 Acidimicrobiaceae bacterium
ATCTGGTGCCCGGGGTCGTCGGCGCGCTCGTGTTGCGCTCAAGTGCTCGCACCATCAACCCCGACCTCGACCGCATGGTTGACGAACTCGTCGATGATGAGCGGCTCGATGCTGAGCGACGGGCCGGTCACCGTCCGCCGCTGCTGGCAGTGCGCAACATCGACTTCTTCTACGGTCAGGTGCAGGTGCTCTTCGACGTCGACTTCACGGTCGACGCAGGGGAGATCGTGGCGCTGCTCGGCACCAACGGCGCCGGCAAGTCCACCG
>DMQJ01000051.1:459-782 GCA_003455715.1 Acidimicrobiaceae bacterium
AACGGCGCCGGCAAGTCCACCGTGTTGCGCGTCGTGAGCGGGTTGGGGTTACCCCACCGAGGCAGTGTTCGATTCGATGGGCGCGACATCACCTGGCTCGACGCCGAGCGCCGAGTACCGATGGGCATCCTGCAAGTGGCAGGCGGACGTTCCTCGTATGGAGGGTTGACCGTCCTCGACACGCTCTTGGTACACGCTCATGTCGTGGGTAACGACACACGGGCCGTGGGCAAGGCGGTCGATCGAGCACTCGCTGCCTTCCCCCGTCTCGATGAACGGCGTCACCAACTCGCGTCCACGCTGTCGGGCGGCGAACAGCAGAT
>DMQJ01000051.1:945-5205 GCA_003455715.1 Acidimicrobiaceae bacterium
TCGGGCGGCGAACAGCAGATGCTCGCTCTGTCGAAGGCCTTCATCCTGCGACCGCGGGTGTTGCTCATCGACGAATTGTCATTGGGACTCGCACCGAAGGTTGTGGCCGAACTGCTCGACGCCGTTCGCGAGTTGCACCGCGACGGTGTGTCGGTGGTGTTGGTGGAGCAATCGGTGAACGTCGCGCTCTCCGTTGCCGACCGCGCCTACTTCATGGAACGCGGCAAGGTGCAGTTCGAGGGCCGCGCCGCCGACCTGGCGGGCCGGTCCGACCTGCTGCGCTCTGTGTTCCTCGGCAACGCCGCAGCCGCCCGACTCGAGAGCGAGGGCGAAGGCCATGACAGGGGTATCCAATGATGGCCATCGAACTCCCGTGGGCGGTCACCACCCAGGGTGCGCTGATCGGCGCGATGTACGGCCTGCTCGCCGTCGGAGTGGTGCTCGTATACCGGTCGAACCGGGTCATCAACTTCGCCCATGGAGAACTCGGAGCCCTCGGAGCCGCGGTCTTCGCCTTGGCGGTCACCCGCTGGCACCTTCCGTACTGGCTGATGCTGCCTGCAGCACTCTTGCTGTCCGCCGGCATCGGCGCAATTGCCGAGGTGGGGATCGTCCGCAGGCTTCGCAACGTGCCACCGCTGATGACGGTGATCGCCACGCTCGGCCTCGGTCAGTTTCTGCTGCTTGCGGCGAGCACCGTCAACCCGGATGCGTCGGCAGGAACGTCGTACCCGGTGCCGCCGTGGATGCCCAGCTTCGACATCGGCTCGTTCCGCATCGGCCCCGCCTACACGGCGATGATCGTGCTGGCCCCGCTCGCCGTCGGCTCGCTTGCACTGTTCCTCCGACGAGGTCGAATCGGGCGCGCCCTTCGGGCTGCAGCCACCAACCCCGAGGCCGCACGGCTCGACGGCGTACCGGCTGCCCGGATGTCGACCTTGGCCTGGGCGATGGCGGGCGGCCTGGCGGCGCTGACGGCAATCCTCGTGTCGCCCACCCGCGGGTTCGTGGCCGCCAGCTCCTTCGGCCCGTCGCTGCTGTTGCGGGCGTTGGTGGTCGCCGTTGCGGCACGCATGGATCGACTTGGCGTGGCGTTCGCAGGCGGCATCGTTCTCGGTGTGGTCGAGCAGCAGATCTTGTGGAACACGTCCACCACCGGAACGGTGGAGGTGGTGCTGTTCGTCGCCGTCGTCGCCGGGCTACTGCTGATGCGACCGCTCGAACACCGAAAAGCGACGTCGCAGGGCTGGCTGTCGCTGCAGCCGTGGCGCCCACTTCCACGGGTGCTCGCCGAGCTTCGATCGGTGCGGCTCATCGCGCCGGGCCTCGCGTTGGTGGCAACGGTTGCCGTCATCGTCATCCTCACAATGGTCACCAACGCTGCCGCATACTCCGTGGTTGCCATCGTGTCGTTCGCTGTCGTCGGCATCGCCGTCACCATCACCACGGGGCTGTTGGGTGAGCTGTCGCTGGGGATGTTCGCCGTGGGCGGCGCCGGCGCCGTGGTGTCGATTCCCATCGCCACCCAGACCGGCAACTTCGCACTGGCGTTCGCCGCTGCAGTAGTGGTTGGTGGCGGCTGCGCCGCGATCATCGGTGTTCCGGCGCTTCGCTCCCCTGGGCTGTTGCTCACGGTCACCACACTGGCGTTTGCACTCGCTGCGCAACTGTGGGGCTTCGGTCAGTCGTGGGCGTTCGGAGGTGGGGAACGCCCGGGCCAACCCGTCATCGGTGGCCTCCGTCTCGATACCGGGCGGCGCTACGGCATCTTCGCCGTGGTCGTCCTCCTTGCCGTGCTCGCCGTCGCATGGAATGTTCGGCGCAGTGGCCTCGGCCGGCGCCTCCTCGCCGTACGCGACAACGAGAGCGCAGCGCGCTCGTTCGCACTCCCGGCGTTGCGCATCAAGGTGCAGGGTTTGGTGCTCGGCGGAGCGGTCGCGGGGCTCGGTGGCGCCCTGTATGCACACTCGCTGCCATCGGTGTCGAGTCGTTCGTTCCCAGTCGCAGGAAGCATCGATGTCGTTGCGATGGCGGTCGTCGGGGGGATGAGCCTGATGAGCGGGGCGATCCTGGGCGCGCTGTACATCGTCGGTGTCCCGAGGTTCGTTCCGCTCGACTCCGCCGGACTCGCCGCGACGTCGCTCGGATGGTTGTTGTTGCTGCTGTACCTTCCTGGCGGACTGTCGCGGTTGATCGCCGCCCCGCGCCGTTGGGTGCTGCGTCGACTTGCGACCCACGCCCACCTCGACCCTGCGCTGCTCGACCAAGGGGCCCCCGAGCGCTCACCCAGCGGGCCACCCGCTGGTCTCACACTCCCCGCAGGCGACCCCTCGACTGCCGACGGCCCCGCCCTGCGAGCACGGGGCATGGTGAAGCACTTCGGTGGCGTCCGCGCGGTCGACGGTGTCGACCTCGACGTGCCGGCGGCGACGATCGTCGGCTTGATCGGACCCAACGGAGCTGGCAAGACCACCCTGTTCGAATTGCTGTCGGGCTTCACCCGGCCCGACACCGGCTCAGTGGAGCTTGGCGGACGCAACCTCACGCGCCTCTCGCCCGAGGCGCGGGCTCGTGCGGGCCTCGTTCGTTCGTTCCAGGATGCGGCTCTCTTCGCATCGCTCACGGTGCACGACACGATCCTGCTGGCCCTCGAACGGCGCCATCCGACATCGGCCACCCTGGCGACGATCGGCGTCGAACGGCATCGGGTGGTGCGCCGCACCGAAGCCGACGACCTCATCTCCTCCTTCGGTCTGGGCGCCTGGGCCGACTGCCCGGTCGGGGAGCTCTCCACCGGCACCCGACGGATCACCGAGTTGGCGTGCCTGGTTGCGCTGCGACCCAAGGTGCTCCTGCTCGATGAACCATCGGCCGGCCTTGCCCAACGCGAGGTGGAGGCACTCGGCAGCTTGCTCACGCGGCTGAGAGACGAGATGGGGATGGCCATCGTTCTCATCGAGCACGACATTCCCCTCGTGATGTCGGTGAGCGACTCGGTGGTCGCCATGGCGGGCGGAACGGTGCTGCGCGTCGGCGCGCCGGATGAGGTGCGCAACGACCCTGAGGTGGTGTCGGCCTACCTCGGCAACAGCCGGGTGGCGGTGGAGCGCTCGGGGCCTGCAGAGGCGACACCGAACACGACAGACTGACGGCCTACGGCTCGAAGAAGAGCACCTCGACGATGAGGCCGTCGACCAAGCGATAGCCAACAAGCACGTGGATGTCGCCGCGACGGCTTCCGATGACGAGTTCCTCATCCACCACCCAGTTTCCCGCCGACACCCGCCCACGAATTGCTGCAGGCGGGCTGCCACCCTCGAACATCGGGCCATACGTGTCGCGCAACCACGCGTGACCGCTGCCGCGAACACCCGCAAGGTCTCGCACGACCACGTCAGGCGAGTAGGTGGCAACAAAACCGTCCAGATCGTGTGCGTTGTACGCATCCGCCTGGCGCTGCACGACATCATGATCGGCGCTCATCGGTTCCACGCTCCCAGTTCCATGTCGGCCAGTTCGACGGCGAGCCACGCCAGCCGGAAGGCCTCCACCACGCCGGGCTGCTCGAAGCCGACGGTTGCCGGCCCGACTCGGTCGATTCGGTCGCCCATGAACCGCACGATGCGATCGGCGTGACGTGAGTGGGTGAGATCGATCTCCACGCGGGCGCTGCTGCCGGTGGCCACGGGCGCCACCTGTGCTCGGTTTCGGATGGCCTCGGCCGCGCCTGCGGTGAGCATCGCACGCGCTGCGGCCGGTGCCACGCACCGAGCGTTCTGCCGGCCCGTCGACTCCTTCACCACCACGGTGGAGATGCCAGGAATCGCCGCACCTGCCTCTGCGGCAACGACCTGGTCGCCCGAGACGAACACGACCGGCACGCCGAACCGACCGGCGACTGCTGCCGTGATGCCGAGCTCACCGACGGCGTGGCCGTTGAGCCGCAGCGCCATCACCACACCACCGTGCCAGGTGTGAGAGAGCAGACCGGCGGTACCTGCCATCGAGTGGTACCCCACACACAACACGGCGTCGAACGAGCTGTCGAGCCCCTCGACCTGGCAGTTCACCCGGCCTGACGCGGGCCCACGGTGCAACACCACGCCATCGGGCATGTCGTCGAAGAGCACGTTCCGCATCCCTGCGTGGCCGTCGACGACGACGATCTCCGTGGCGCCACCCGCCTTCGCTCCATCGACGACGGCCAGCAGGTCGTCGGTCATCCATTGCCGTGCTCGGTTCCATGCAGGCGTGTCGGCG
>DMQJ01000089.1 GCA_003455715.1 Acidimicrobiaceae bacterium
ATTGGTCCCTACCGCGGCGGGCGGGGCAAGGGGGATGTTGGGGTTGGCTACAGTCCGCGCATGGCTCAACTGCTGCAGAAGATGATCAACGGCGACAACGGGGCGCGGGCGGGCGAGCCCGCACTCACCGACCGGCATGGGGTCACCTCATGGGGCGAACTCAACCAGCGGGTGAACCAACTGGTGCACCTGTTGCGCTCGCTCGGTGTGCAGCCCGGCGAGCGCGTGGCGCTGCTGTCGGGTAACCGGCGCGAGGTGTACGAGATCATCCAGGCCGCCGCACACAGCGGCATCCTGCTCGTCCCCATCAACTGGCACTTCGCTGCGGAGGAAGTGCAGTACGTCGTCGACAACTCCGGGTCACGTGCCATCTTCGTCGACCCCACCTATGGTGCGGCAGCCGACGGCATCGACCTGCCCCGCTTCGACTTCGCCGACCACGAGCACGGCGGCAACTCCAGCTACGAAACGGCACTGGCCGGCCAGTCGGCCGACGAGCCCGAGGCCCAAGAGATGGGCGGCGTCATGTTCTACACGTCGGGCACCACGGGCCGGCCCAAGGGTGTGCGCAACACGGCCTTCGGCACCGGCGGCGGCGTGCCGCCCGAGGTGTACGAACTGATGGCCGCCGGCATGGTGAACATCGGCTTCCCACCCAACGGGCGCACGTTGTTGTGTGGGCCGCACTACCACTCGGCGCAGTGGGCGTTCACGTTCTTCCCGATGGTGGGTGGCTCCAGCGTCGTGCTGCAGGAGAAGTTCGTGCCGGAGGAAACCCTGCGCCTCATCGACGAGCACGCCATCACCAACATTCACCTCGTGCCCACCCAGTTCGTTCGCCTCCTGCGCGCCGACGAAGCGGCGAAGGCCGCGTTCAGCGGTGAGTCGCTGCAACTTGTCCTCCACGGCGCGGCACCCTGCAGCCCGCAGGTGAAGCGCCAGATGATCGAATGGTGGGGCCCCAAGGTCACCGAGTACTACGGGGCGACGGAGGGCGGTGTGGTGAGCCTCATCACTGCCGAGGAGTGGTTGCGCAAGCCGGGGTCGGTGGGCAAGCCGATGGCCAACTACATCGTGCGCATCCAACCCGAAGACGACGAGGGTGGCGCCACCGCCGACGCGGCGGCGCCGTTCGAGCCGGGCACCATCCACATTCGCAACATGATGGGCACCGACTTCGAGTACCTCGGCGAGCCGGAGAAGACCAAGGATGCGCACCGCCTGGAGGGCATGTTCACCCTCGGCGACATCGGCTATCTCGACGACGAGGGCTACCTGTTCCTCAGCGACCGCAAGATCGACATGATCATCTCGGGCGGCGTCAACATCTACCCGGCCGAAATCGAGGGCGTGCTCACGGCACATCCGTCGGTGGTCGACGCCGCGGTGTTCGGCATTCCCGACGAGGAGTTCGGCGAGCAGGTGAAAGCGGCACTGCAACTCGCCCCCGGCGCAGTCTGGGACAGCGCCACCGAGGCGTCGGTGGTGGCCCACGCCCGCGAACACCTGGCCGGCTACAAGGTGCCCCGAAGCTTCGACCTCGTCGAGGCCATGCCGAGAAGCGAGGCCGGCAAGTTGCTGAAGCGCGAGCTGCGCACTCCGTACTGGGAAGGCATCGGCCGGTCGATCTAGCAGCGCCCGAAAACGACGAACGCCGCCGACCCCGAAAGGCCGGCGGCGTTCGACACGCTCTGGTTCAGAGGGCGCGGACGTTGAGGGCTTCGTCGCCCTTACGGCCGGGGCCGACCTCGAACTCGACGGCCTGACCCTCGTTGAGGGTCTTGTAGCCGGTGCCTGCGATGTTGGTGTGGTGGACGAACACGTCCTGGCCACCCTCGCGTGAGATGAAGCCGAAGCCCTTCTCGGCGTTGAAGAATTTGACGGTGCCTTGCATGGTTCTCTGCTCTCGCTTCGAGCAGGCCCTTGTGGCGTACTCACCCATGACCCTATGAGCACAGAGGGGTGAATCGTCCAGATCCGGCGAGATACCTCCGTGTGACAGCCGACGGCTCGGCGCCGCTAGCGTCGCCCGCCGCATGGCCGTTGACGCTCCCATCCCAGCACGAGCGTCGCTTCGTTCGGCGGCGGTGCTGCTCGCACTCTCCATTCTCATCGGCAGCGTGGCGTTCACCTTTGTGAAGCTGGCGCTCGAAGAACTGTCGCCGATCGGCTTGGCCACGGGGCGGGTGGTGGCGTCGGCCCTCATGTTCACAGCCATTGTGTCGTTCACCCCGACGCGCCGCCACCCCATCCCGAAGGGCGAGCGGTGGCGGGTGCTGTTCTGCGGGTTCGGGGGCTCGGCGGGGTTCCACATCCTCTTCAACCTCGGGCAAGAGCACGTGTCGGTGGCGATGGCAGCGGTGGTGATGTCGACCATGCCGGTGATGACAGCGTTGGGCGAAGTGCTCTTCCTCGGTCATCGCCTCACGCGGGCGCAGATGGCTGGGTTGGCGCTCACCACCGCTGGATGCACGGTGATCGGCGTCGCCAGTGGCACCGGCGCAGTGGGTGGTTCGTCGCCGCTCGGCCTGTTGGTGATCGCCATCGCCACGGCGGTGTGGGCGGCGGTGAGCGTGGTGACGCGCGGCCTCGGGCCGGCCTACGACTCGTGGTGGCTGAACACGCCGGGCACGCTGCTCGGGGCGTTGGTGATGCTGGCGATCCATGCCCCGCACCTCGGGGAGTTCGGCGAACTGTCGTTGCGCGGTTGGCTGCTCGTCATCTGGCTCGGCACGGCCAGTTCCGCCTTCATCTACTTTGCGTTCGCTCGAGTGATGACGGCCATTTCGGCGACCACTGCGATGTCGGTGAGCACGATCGTCACGCCACTGAGCATGTTGGTGGCGTGGATCGCTCTCGACGACCCGCCCGGCCCCGTCGAGGTCGTGGCAGGCGCGGTGGTGATCGCCGGGGTGATCATCGTCGGCCGTCGCGAAGTGGCGCCGACTCCGTTGGAACCGGCGCCCGTTCCGTAGCCTGGCGGTGTGCCATTTACTGCCACCGCCACGCCCACCACTCGCACCGGGGGCACGGCGGAGGGCAAGGAGTTCATCGCACTGGTCACCGCGTTGATGGCCACATCGGCCCTCGGCATCGACCTGATGTTGCCCGCGTTCAGCGACATCCGTGCCGAGTTCGGCATGGCCGCCGACTCCACATCGGTCACCTGGGTCGTCACCGCCTACTTTCTCGGCATGGCGGTGGGGCCATGGCTGTACGGGCCGGCCTCCGATCGCTTCGGCCGCCGCAAGCCACTGCTCGCCGGCCTCACGCTCTACGGGGTCGCGGCCACGCTGGCAGCGGTGGCACCCACCTGGCCGTTGGTCATCCTCGCCCGGTTCCTGTGGGGTGTTGGCGCATCCGGTCCTCGCACCATCAGCGTCGCCATCATCCGCGACCGCTACGACGGCGACTCGATGGCCCGCCTGATGTCGATCATCATGGCCGTGTTCCTGTTGGTGCCCATCGTTGCGCCCGCGGCCGGGGCAGGTCTGCTTGCGGTGCTGCCATGGGAGTCGGTGTTCTGGTTCCCTGCCGTGGTGGCCGCTGGGCTGATGCTGTGGGCTCGTCGACTGCCGGAGACGCTGAGCCACGAACAACGGCGCCCCCTCACCCGCAAGGCCGTGGCCCAGGCCGCTCGGGAAGTGGTGGGGCATCGACAGACGCTCACACTCATCCTGGCGATGACCATGCTGTTCGGCGTGCTGTCGGTGTATCTCGGCAGCAGCGAGGTGATCGTCACCGACGTGTACGACAAGGAGCAGTGGTTCCCGCTGTTCTTCGGCGCCATCGCCGTGGTGCTCGCGCTCAGCTCGCTCAACAACGCCCGCCTGGTGCGGCGCATCGGTGTGCGTCGACTCGTGCGCCGCATGGCCGTGGTGGGCCTGGCCTCTGCAGCGGTGTTGGTGGCGGTGTCGGTGGCCACCGATGGCACCCCCAACCTCATCCTGTTCTCGGCGCTGCTGTCGATTCCGCTTGCGCTCGGCCAGGGCCTCAGCCCCAACAGCAATGCGTTGGCGATGGCACCGCTGCCGCACGTCGCCGGCACCGCGTCGTCGATCATCGCCACGGTCACCAGCGGTGGTGGGGCCGTGCTGGGCGGTGTGGCCAGCGGGTTCTTCGACGGCACCGTCACGCCGTTCGCGCTCACCATCCTCGCCTACTTCGTGGTGGCCACCGCATTGATTCTGTGGGGCACCGCCACGGTGCAAGACTCGCAGTGATGACCTCGCAGCCGCAGTTCCGCAACCCGTCGGTGCTCACCTTCGCTTCCGAGCCCGCACGTGCCACTGGCGAACTGCTGGCGTTCACCGCACTCACCCCGCTGCTCACCCGCCTGCCCACGGGCGACGGTCGCCCGGTGATGGTGCTACCTGGCTTCACAGCGTCGGATCAGTCCACCACCGCGCTGCGCTACGTGCTGGCCCGGCTCGACTACTCGGTGCACGGGTGGCACCTCGGCCAGAACCTTGGCCCCTCACAGCGCATCGTCGACGGCATGCTCAACCGCTTCGACGAGATCTACCAGCGGCACGGCCAGCAACCCATCACGCTCGTCGGCTGGAGCCTCGGCGGGTTGTACTCGCGGGCGTTGGCGGCCCGCTTCCCCGAGAAGGTGCGTCACGTCATCACGCTCGGCAGCCCGTTCCGGCTCACCCGCGCGGAGGAAACCAACGTGGGCAAGTGGTTCGACCGCACCGCACCTGTGCATGGCCTGCGCCGTCCGCACTCGGCCGACTTCCGGCGCGAGCCCTACACCGGCGTGCCCGCCGTGCCGTCGACAGCCGTGTTCACCAAGGCCGACGGTGTCGTGCCCTGGCGGTCGTGTGTCGACGTGCCCGGCCCGCGCTCGGAGAACATCGAGGTGTTCGGCAGCCATTGCGGTCTTGGCTACAACCCGGCAGTGCTCGGCATCATCGCCGACCGCCTCCGCCTGCCACACGGCGAGTGGCGCCCGTTCCAGCCGGCCAGGTGGCAGGCGGGGCCGTACCGCGCCCGGGTGCACGTCGAGGCGTAGCCCACTCGCAGGCGACCCATTCCGGGTACAACTGTTCCAACAACGGCGGGCGCGCCCGCTAGATTCCGCCGCCAGGGGGCGCGCATGAGCATCAGAGATTTCACCACCGACTTCTTCCGGCTCGACGGGAAGAACGCCATCGTCACCGGCGGCAACACGGGCCTCGGCCAAGCATTCGCCCTCGCACTCGCCAAGGGCGGCGCCAACGTGTTCGTGCCGTCGATCATGGAAGACGATGGCAGCACCCGCGAGATGATCGAAGCCGAGGGTCGACGCTACGAGTTCATGCTCGCCGACATCACCGCCGACGGGGTGTGCGCCGACGTGATCGCCGAGTGCGTCGCCCGCCTCGGCTCGGTCGACATCCTCGTCAACAGCGCCGGCATCTGCCCCTTGGGTGAGGTGCTCGAGTTCGGCCGCGACAAGTGGGACCCGACGGTGGCGGTGAACCTCACCGCAGCGTTCGAGATGAGCCACGAGGCAGCGAAGGTGATGATCCCGCAGCGCAGCGGGAAGATCATCAACATCTGCTCGATGTTCAGCTTCCTCGGTGGGCGACTGTCGTCGGCCTACGCGGCCACCAAGCACGGCATCGCCGGCTTCACCAAGGCGTACTGCGACGAGTTGGCGATGTACAACATCCAGGTCAACGGCATCGCCCCCGGCTACTACGCGACGGCCATCACCACCAACACCCGCAGCAACCCGGAGACCAACCAGCGGGTGCTCGACCACATCCCGGCCGGGCGTTGGGGCGAACCCGACGACCTGATGGGCACCGTGGTGTTCCTGGCCAGCCGGGCGAGCGACTACGTCAACGGGCACATCCTCGCTGTCGACGGTGGGTACCTCGTCCGCTGACGCGGCGAGACACGCACATGGCCGGCCCGTTCGTCGTCGGAGTCGACTGCGGCACGCAGAGCGCCAAGGTGGCCGTCTACGACGCGCACGGCGTCGCGGTGGCTCGCGGGCAACAGTTGCTGCGGCCGATGGAGCGCCCTCGCCATGGCGTTGCCGTGCACCCCGACGACGACCTATGGGACGCCATCAGCGCGGCCTCCCGCGCAGCCATGGAGCAGTTCACCGCTCGCGGCTACGACACGGCCGACATCCGCGGGGTTGGCCTGTGCCCCATCCGCTGCTGCAAGGCGTTCCTGCACGCCGACGGCACCCTGGCCGAGCCGCTCATCAGCTGGATGGACGACCGTGCGTATCAGCCATACGTGCCGCCAGCCGAGCTGCAGGCGACGTACGCCACCACCTCGTCGGGCTACCTCGCGCACCGGTTCACCGGTCGGCTGCGCGACACCGCCGCCAACAACATTCTGCTGCAGTGGCCGATCGACACCGACACGTGGCAGTGGAGCACCGACCCCGCGCTCTACGAAGAGTTCGCCGTGCAGCCCGAACAGCTCGCCGAGCTGCAACTGCCGGGCGACATCATCGGCCAGCTCACCCCTGCCGCCGCGGCCGCCACCGGCCTGCCGGCTGGCGTGCCTGTGGTGCAGACCGCCAACGACAAGGCGGTGGAGATGCTGGGGGCGGGCAGCCTCGGTGAACAGAGCGCGCTCGTCTCGCTGGGCACCTACATCTGCGCCATGGTGCATGGCAGCGAGAACCACAAGGCGCCCCAGAACTTCTGGACCAACTTCGCCAGCATCCCCCACCGCTATCTCTACGAGAGCAACGGGGTGCGCCGCGGCATGTGGACGCTCACCTGGCTGCTCGATCTGCTCGGCCCGGAGATGGCGGCGGCAGCCGCAGCCGAGGGCGTCAGCCGCGAGGCATACCTCGAGCGCGAGGCGGTGAACGTGCCCGCAGGCAGCGACGGGTTGATGACCGTGCTCGACTGGCTGGCCACCACCGACATGCCGTTCCGCAAGGGCATGATGCTCGGCTTCGACGCCCGCCACACGCGTGGCCACCTGTATCGCTCGGTGATGGAGGCCATCGCGCTCACCATGCGGTTCCATGTCGATGCGATGTGCAACGAGTTGGGCATCGCGCTCGACGACATCGTGGTGAGCGGCGGTGGGTCGCACAGCCCGCTGTTCATGCAGATCTTCGCCGACGTCTTCGAGGTGCCCGCTGCGCGTTGCGTCGACGGTGGCGGCGCGGCCCTTGGAGCGGCCGTGTGCGCATCGGTGGCCACGGGGATGCACACATCGTTCGAGGCTGCCGTGAGCGCCATGGCGCCCGCCCGCGAAACGTTCACGCCCGACGCTGCCAACAGTGCGGTGTACCGGCAGATGGCCGACACCGTGTACCACGACATCCGTTCTCACACCGACGCGCTGTTCGAGCGCGCCTACCCCATCTTCCACTGAGCGCACCCACCTACTTCCGGAGGCCCACCGTCATGACTCTCTCCCAGGCCGAGATCGTCGAACATCTGCACCGGCTACTCCCGGCGGAGCAGATCGACACCGACCCCGACACGTTGCGCCTGCGCAGCATCGACAACTTCCGCAAGCTGCAGTACATCTTCGATCGGTTCGTCGGGCCGTTCCCGGCGGCAGTGGTGTACCCGAACAGCACGGAGGAGGTGGCGACACTCCTCGCCTTCGCCGACGAGCAGGGGGTGAACGTGGTGGCTCGCACCGGTGGCACCGCCACCGAGGGCGGACTCGAGACTCCGGTGGAGCACTCGATCGTGGTCGACGGTGGGCGGATGAACCGCATTCTCTCCATCGACGCCTACAACATGCAGGCCACCGTGCAGTGTGGTGTGCCGCTCCAGGTGCTGGAAGACGAAGCTCGCAAGGTGGGCCTCACCACCGGGCACTCGCCGCAGAGCAAGCCGGTCGCGCACCTCGGCGGCCTCACCGCCACGCGCAGCATCGGCCAGTTCTCCACCCTCTACGGCGGCATCGAAGACATGATCGTCGGTTGCGAAGTGGTGTTCCCCGGCGGCGAGGTGTGCCGCATCAAGAACGTGCCGCGTCGTGCCGCTGGCCCCGACATCCGCCACATCGTGATCGGCAATGAGGGCGCGCTCTGCTACATCACCGAGGTGACGGTGAAGCTCTTCCCGTACCACCCGGAGAACCACACCTTCCTCGGCTGGACCGTGAAGACGATGAAGGAAGGCTTCGAGGTGCTGCGCGAGGTGATGGTGGCCGGCTTCAAGCCGTCGGTGGCCCGCCTGTACGACTACGAGGACGGCCAACTGCACTTCTCGCACTTCGTCGCCCCCGACGACTGCATCGTGCTGTTCATGGCGGAGGGCAATGCGGGCATCGTGAAGGCCACCGCCGACGGCATCGCCGAGATCGCTGCCCGGCACCCCGGGTGCGTACCCGTCGACCCCGCGCACCTCGCCGAGTGGTTCTACGACCTCACGTGGGGCCCCGACAAGATCACCCGCGAAGACGAGCGCATCCGCACCACACGCAACGTCAACCGCACCACGGAGATCTCCGCCGACTGGAGCACCATCAACGACATCTACGACGCCGTGCTGCCACGCATCCGCGCCGAGATTCGGGGCATCACCCTGCTGGGCGGCCACTCGTCGCACAGCTACATCAACGGCACGAACATGTACTTCAACTACTTCTACGACATCGACTGCGAGCCGGAGCAGGAGAACGAGGAGTACTACTTCCCGATCATCGACATCATCTGCGAGGAGACGTTGAAGCGGGGCGGCTCGATCGTGCACCACCATGGCATCGGCAAGGCCCGCTCGAAGTGGGTGCGCGAGGAGTACGGCACGTCGTTCCACATGCTCGAGACGCTGAAGCACGCGTTCGACCCGAACGGCGTGATGAACATGGGCACCATCATCCCGAGGTCGTAACTCGCCGCGCTGCATCCCTGCCCTCTCGGTAGGGTCGCTGCATGGCCGAATCGCACTGGGGCTTCGTCGCGTCGCTGCTGCGACCGCACCGAGCTGCCTTCTTCGCGTACGGCCTCATCCTTGCGGTGGCCACCGCGCTGCCCATCGTGGGCGCGCTCATGGTGGCCCACTTCGTCAGCCTCGTGGTCGACGGGGCCACGGTGGCCGAGGTCGCGCCCTACGGGCTCGGCTACGCCGGCATCGGCCTGGCCAGCGCCACGTTCGGCGTGGTGGTCACCTGGCGCTCCACCGACCTGGCGTGGCGGGTCACCAACGAACTGCGCAACGACCTCGTGGGCCACGTGTTGGAAGCCGACCTGGCGTTCCACCGCGACCGCACCCCTGGCGAGTTGCTCACCCGGTGCGACGCCGACGTCACCGCACTCACCAACTTCCTCGCCTCGGTCGTCGCCCGCGTCATCGGCATCGCCCTACTCGCTGTGTCGAGCACGGTGGTGCTGGCCTTTGTGGAGCCTCGGCTGGCGGCCGTGCTCGGGGTCGGCTACGTGGTGCTGGGCTGGGTGATGTGGCGGGTGAAAGACCTGTCGGCCGACGCAGTGATCGCCGAGCGCACCATCGACGCGGAGATGAACTCCGTGGCCGAGCAATACCTTGCCGGCGCCGACGACGTGGCCACGCTCGGAGCTGGCGCTCATGGTCTACGTCGGTTCGGCGACGCCGCCGCCCGCCTCGTCGACGCTGCGGGTGTGCGTGTCCGGGCCGAGATGCGGGTGCAGACCGCCATCAAGACCGTGATGGCGGTGGCGATGATCGCAGTGTTGGCGGTGGGCGGGCTGGGGCTCAACCGCGGCTGGGTGGAGGTGGCCGGTGTGGTGCTGGCGTTCCGCTTGGTGCAGATCGTGCGCAGCCCTGTCGAGCACCTCACCTGGCGGCTGCAGGAGGCGCAAGGGGTGGCCGGAGCCGCACGGCGCATTCTCGAACTGGTCGACGAACGCAGCGCCGTGGTGGCCGGCACGGGTGACCTTCCCCCTGGGCCGCTCGACGTCCGCTTCGACGGCGTCGGCCTGGTGTACGACGACTCGCACGACGGCAGCGCGGCTTTGGAGGCACTCCACCTGCACGTGCCCGCGGGGCGGGTGCTCGGCCTGGTGGGCCGAACCGGCTCGGGCAAGACCACCGTGGCACGCCTGCTGCTGCGGCTGGTGGAACCCACGAGCGGCACCGTGCAGTTGGGCGGCACCGACATCGCCGGGGTCGACGACGACCGCTTCCGCACGCGTGTGGTGGCGATTCCGCAAGACGTGCAGCTGTTCCCCGGCACGGTGCGCGACAACGTCACCATGTTCGCCCCGGTCGACGACGCCGCGGTGACTGCGGCACTCGGTGATGTGGGGCTCGGCCGCTGGCTGGCCGATCTTCCCGCCGGGCTCGACACCGTCTTGTCGTCCGACGGCCGCACCGACACTGGAAGCTCCACCGGAGCGGCTCCACGCGTGGGTATGTCGGCAGGGCAGGCACAGCTGCTGGCCATTGCACGTGCGTTGCTGCGCGCCCCCGACGTGATCGTGCTCGACGAGGCCACATCGAGGGTCGACCCCATCACCCAAGCCGCCATCGGCGAAGCCTTGGCCAGGTTGGTGGAGGGTCGCACTGCGGTCATCATCGCCCATCGCCTCGAGACCCTCGACGCGTGCGACGACATTGCCGTGCTGGCCGACGGAGCGCTGGTGGAGCACGGGCCGCGCGCAGAGCTCGCGGCCCAGCCGGAGTCGCGGTATGCACGCCTACGCGCCGTTGGCGCCGACGCGGGAGAACTGGCATGAGCCGCGGCCGCCGCCTGCACCCTGAGCGCCGCATGGTTCGCGCCGCCAACTTCCGGGCCGGCCCCTACTGGTGGGGCACATTCGGGTGGATCGTGTACTTCGCGTCGCCCATCGTGCCCGGCTGGCTGATCGGCCAAGTCTTCGACGAGTTCGAACGGCACGGCGCGTCGCAGCGGGCGATCGTGCTCATCGTCGCCCTCGGCCTGTCGGAGCTGGCCATCATCGGCGGCATCGCCATCGCGCACCGCACCTACATCGTCGGCGTGGAGTCGTCGAAGGCACTCCTGCGCGCCAACGTGCTCGACGCTCAGTTGGCCAGCGGTGGCGCCCTCGCCGGCCGACGCGATGTGCCGGTGGGCGACGTGCTGGTGCGCCTGCGCGACGACCCGTTCGACATGCTGTTCCTGCTCGACAACTGGGTCGACCTGGTGGGTTCGCTGCTCTACAGCTCGGCCGCGGCCTACTTCCTCTTCCGCATCGACCCGTGGGCCGCAGTGGCGGGCATCGTTCCACTCCTTCTGCTCGGCCTCGCCAACAGGGCCATCTCCAACAGGGCTCGCCGGTACCGGGCCGTTGCCCGCGAAGCGGCCAGCGATGTGAGCAGCTTCCTCAACGCCACCTTCGAGGCGTCGCTCACGGTGAAGGTGTCGGGCGCTCGCCGCCATGTGTTGGATCGCCTCGCCGTGCTGAATGCGCGACGAGGGAAGGCGGCCGTCGCCGACGGGGTGTGGAACGAGACCATCTGGACGCTCAACGGCACGCTCGCCGACGTGTTCGTCGGTGTGGCCATCGTGGTGGCGGCGCGCGGCCCACTCACGTCCGGCGAGATCTCGCTGTTCTTCGCCTATCTCGTCGGCATGACGTGGCTGCCCATGCGCCTGGGTGGCCTCATCACCGGCCGCCGTCGGTTCGAGGTGTCGGCCGAACGGATGGACGCGCTGGTGGCGGCATCGCTCGGCGGCGACGCTGATTGGCTCGTCACCCACCGACCGATGGTGGTGCTCGGCGGGCCGACACCGGAGGGGCCGCGCCGACCCGAACGGGTGCCGCTGCAACGGCTGGAGGTGCGCGGCCTCACCGTCGCCGAACGCGGGCTCCACGATGTCGACCTCACCGTGGAACGCGGCGAGCTGGTGGTGGTGAGCGGGCCCGTCGGCGCGGGCAAGTCGTCACTGCTGCGCGCCATCGTCGGCCTCGTCGCCATCGACAGCGGAGAGGTGCGGTGGAACGGTCAGCCCGTGCACGATCGCGCCGCCTTCTTCGTGCCGCCGCAGTGCGCGTACGTCGCGCAGGTGCCGCGGTTGTTCGCCGAGTCGTTGCTCGACAACCTGCGCCTCGGTCACGGCCTGGGCGACACCGACGTGCAGGCAGGCATCACGCTGGCGGCCTTCGACGACGACGTCGAACAGCTACCCGAGGGCTTGAACACCATGGTGGGGGCGCGCGGTGTGCGCCTCAGCGGTGGCCAACTGCAGCGTGCCGCGGGAGCACGGGCCATGGCGCACCGGCCCGAGTTGTTGGTACTCGACGACCTCACCAGCGCACTCGACGTGAACACCGAGTTGGAGATGTGGACGCGGCTCGCCGACTCTGGCTTCACCGTGATCGCTGCGTCGAACCGCACCGTGGCGCTCAACCGGGCAGACCGGGTGATCGACCTCACCCGTTGAGTCGCTGCAGCCCGTCGAGGATCACGTCGAGCACGAACTCGAAGTCGTCGGTGTGTGCCATCGGCCCGACGTGTTGGTGCATGTGTTCGATGAGGTGAGGGAACTCCTCACCCTCGAACTGCGCCAGGAAGCGATGGGCTGCTTCGACGATGGTGTCGCTGTCGAGCCCTGTGCGCTGCTCCAACAACGAGAAGCCGAGGATGTGCATCATCAGGGCGTGGTAGCCGTGGTAGGCGAGCACGGGCGACAGCCCGGCAGCGCGCAGACCGCGCAGCAGGCCCTCCATGAACCGCAGGCGGTGGGGGCCGCTCGACACGGTCGGCCAC
>DMQJ01000088.1:0-775 GCA_003455715.1 Acidimicrobiaceae bacterium
ATGGCATCGAGACCGTGATGTGGGCGGCCCCTACGGCGCCCGACGAGCGGTTGCCGCGTGTGTGCGCTCGTGCACGCGGGTTCGTCTACTCGGTGGGCCTCCTCGGTGTCACCGGCGAGCGGGCCAGCCTGGCGGCCACCGCCACCCGCTTGGCAGCGCGGCTGAAGGCCGTCACCGACGTGCCAGTGCTGGTGGGTGTCGGGGTGTCCAACGCCGAGCAAGCCGCCGAAGCCGTGCAGGTGGCCGACGGTGTCGTGATGGGTGCATCCGTGGTGCGGCGGATGCTCGAGGGTGGGGCCGACGCAGTGGGCGAGTTCGTCGCCGAGGTCCGGTCAAAGATTTAGTGATAAATACCCATCCGGCGGGGTGAGGGCTCCGAACCTGTGATGACGTCGCCCCCCGACGTCATCCGTGAACACAGGAGGACCCCCGAAATGAAGCACCGTTCCGTACTCGCCGCCGTCATCGCTGGCTCGCTGTTGCTCGTGGCCTGCGGCGACGACGAAGACAACGCCGTCACCACCACCGCAGCTGCGCCCGAGACCACCGGCGCCGCCGCCGAAGTGGGCGACATCGTGGCCGTTGCCAGCAGCAACCCCGACTTCGAGACGCTGGTGGCCGCCGTGGCTGCTGCCGGCCTCGTCGAGACCCTGCAGGGTCCTGGCCCGTTCACGGTCTTCGCCCCCACCGATGACGCGTTCGCTGCGCTGCCCGAGGGCGTGCTCGACAAGCTGCTCCTTCCCGAGAACAAGGACGTGCTCGTGTCGATCCTCAC
>DMQJ01000088.1:941-4609 GCA_003455715.1 Acidimicrobiaceae bacterium
CTCTCTCCCTACCCGGCGCTCTTCCGATCTGGACGTGCTCGTGTCGATCCTCACCTACCACGTCGTGGCCGGCAAGGTGATGGCTGCTGACGTCGCCGCTGGTGACGTTCCCACCGTGGAAGGCTCGACCATTGCGGTCACCGTCGAGGGTGGCGTCATGCTCAATGGTTCGGCGAACGTGGTTGCCACTGACGTGGCTGCGTCCAACGGCGTGATCCACGTGATCGACGCGGTGATCCTCCCGCCGGGTGTCGATCCGGCCAGCCTCTGATCAACGCTGACCGTCACGCCTTGAGCGAGGGGCCCTTCGGGGCCCCTCGTTCGCGTCTGTCCGTCCGCGTCTGCTGAGCATGGGGAAGACTGTGGCGATGGACAACATGAACCACTCCGACCCATCGTGTGAGCTGTGTGAAGCAGCGCGGGTGACGGAGTGGTTCTACGAGGACGACATGTGTTGGGTGGCGGAATGCGAGGCGTGCTTCGTGCCGATGGTGGTGTGGAAACGACACGACCCGAACCCCCCAGAGGAGGTTCGGGTCGTATTGATCGCTCACTTGAGCAGGATTGTCGAAACTCACTTCGAGTACGAGTTCTGGGTGGACCAGGTGCTGCGGACCATTCCGACGCACTGGCACGCCCACGCTCGCCCGAAGGGAGGGTTCTCCGGATACGGCTTACGCCGCCGGAAGCCTTGATTCCGCGGGCGATGCCGCGGGGAACGTCACTTGACGCCGCCGATGACCTTGATCATGTCGACCGCCTTTCACGGGAGAAGGTGACTGGACCGTCGTAAGGTTCGTGAAGATCGCCATAGGAGACCGTCAAGAAATCTCACGCAGGGTCACGTTACCACGACGCCTGGGCGTTCTTGCAAGTGTCTTGACGAATTTTGCCGCAGGGTCGCTGACCTGGGCCGGAGCCAGTCGCCGGTGGTCGCTACGATGCACCCATGCTTGCCCCCGGTCAGCCTGCTCCTGACATCCGCTTGACGAATCAACACGGCGAGGTCGTCGACCTGGCCGCGTTCAGTGGTCGGCGGGTGATGATCTTCTTCTATCCGAAGGCCAACACGCCTGGTTGCACGCAACAGGCGTGCAACCTGCGAGACATCGCTGGTCAGGTGGGCGACACGGTGATCCTCGGCATCAGCCCCGACAAGCCGGCGGCCCAGAAGAAGTTCGACGACAAGTACTCGCTGGGTTACTCGCTGCTCGCCGACACCGAGCACGAGGTAGCCGAGTCCTACGGGGTGTGGCAAGAGAAGGTCAACTACGGCAAGCGCTACATGGGCATCGTGCGCTCGGCGTTTCTCGTGGGGGCCGACGGCACGATCGAGCACGCCTGGTACAAGGTGAGCCCGGCCGACACACCCCGCAAGCTGCTGGAGGCACTGGCGTGAGTGGGTTCCCCAACCCGGCCGACGTGTTGCCCCACCGGCCACCGTTCCTCTTCGTCGACGAGGTCGTGGAGCTCGAGCCCGGCGTGCGCGCCGTCGGCCGCTGGCACCTCACGGGTGACGAATGGTTCTTCGCCGGTCACTTCCCTGGCCGGCCAACCTTGCCGGGCGTGCTCATGTGTGAGGCGATCGCCCAGATGGGTGCCATCGCCGTGCTCGCCGACGGCAAATTCGCCGGCAAGCTGCCGCTGTTCGGTGGCCTCGACGGTGCCCGCTTCCGTCGCCAGGTGAGCCCGGGCGACACCTTGGAGTTGGTGGTGGAACTCGGTCGCATGTCGGCTCGCGCGGGGAAGGGCAGCGGCAAGGCGTTGCTGAACGGCGAGGTGGCGTGTGAGTGCGACTTGATGTTCGTGCTCGTCGATGCCTGACCCCCTCCGTGAGGAGCTCTGTTCCGGCGTTCGACGCCTGACCGCAACGACGGCTCTCCTGCAACAGAACCGAAGAATGCACCCCACAGCGGGGTTGTTCGAAGCCGCCGACCTGCAGTGGTGGTGGGCGCAGCGGCCACGCCCAACCGACGAACTTGCACAGCCTGTGTGGTTCGACAGCGACGGGACGCCGAGTGCGGCGGTGTGCGCCACCGCGTTCGACGACGAGGTGCAGCTCGACCCTTTGGTGCTTCCCGACGCGAGCCCTGAGTGGCGGGTGCACGTGATGGAGCGAGGCATTGCTCACGCAGAGAAGTGGTCAATGGACTCGCTGAGCCTTGAGGTGGATCAGGCCGATCGCGTTCTTGCCGAAGCGTTGGCCGAGTGGGGCTTCACGTGCGAGCCCAATGGTGGCTTGGTGGAGGCGTGGCTCGCCGCTGCTGAACGGCGATCGGTCAGCTCATTGAGCGAGGGCTACCGCCTGGTGGATCGGGCCGAGCAGCCCGACGGCCCGCATCCGATGACAGTTGCTGGTCGCAATCACGCCGACCTCGAGGCGCGGCTGGGGAGCACGTCGCTGTACCGCGCCGACCTCGACCTTGCGGTGCTGGCCGCCGACGGCTCGCTCGCCGCGTACGGTCTCTTCTGGTACGACCCCGTCTCGGCGACGGGACTGGTGGAACCAATGCGTACCGAGGACGAGCATCAGCGCAGGGGGTTGGCCCGCCATGTGCTGACGAGCGGAATCGACAGGCTGGTGGCCGCAGGCGCAGAGCGCATCAAGATCTGCTTCGATCCCGGCAACCCGGCGGCGTCGCACCTGTATCTCGATGTGGGCTTTGTGCCGGAGCGCCGCAACGACCGCTTCACCTGCGCTGCCCTGCGCTGAGCCGGCGTGCCTAGGCCGCGAGCCCGAGACGGAACAAGGCTTCTTCGAATTCCTCCGGGTCGTCGCACGGATGCCCGAGCTCTCGTTCCACGAGATCCAGTGCCTCCCCGTCGCTGAGCTCGGCCCAGTCGCCGACTGAGATGAGTGTGATGGCGTGCTTGGTCATGAGCGCATCATGACCAAGGGGTGCCACAAAGTACGCGGAGGGTCCGAGCTGTCGAGGGAGTCGCAGCCCACTAGTCTCTCGATCACGTTGGGCGGAGAGGGGATCCAAGATGGCCGGTGATCGCTGCGTGCTCCCCAGCACCGGAGGCAGGGCGGATCTGCTGCTCGTCGCGGGCCTTGCGGTCGTCATCGGCATCGTCTTGTTGCAGTGGCGCCGGGGCACCAGGTTGGGGGCGTCCGGTCATCTGTCAGTGCTGGCAGTCGTTCCCCTGCTGCTGTTCGGTCCGCTGAGCCCGCAACAGGTCGACCCCTGCCTCCAGCCGTCGACCACCAGCGTCAGTTCCACCACGACCACGACGTCCTCGACGACGCCGTCTTCGACGACCACGACCACGCTTCCCCTTGGCGATGCCCTGGCGCTGTGTGCCACGGCCATCACCGCGTGGTTGCCCAGTGTCGACGACTACCACGACCTGTCGCTGACGAACTCCCCGTACGAAGTGGTCGACATCGTCGAGGCCCGTGTGCAGGCTCAACTCCCCGAGTGCCTCAACCTCGACCTCGTGCAACACGGCACCGCCGGCAGTCCCGACGCAGGTCCGTATTTCGGGGTTGGCTTCTCGTTCACGTCATACGGTGGCGCCTGCACCTTCGGATCGTGCACGGGTGGTGCTGGGGGTGGCCTGCTCGGCGACGGTGGGGATGGCTTCGCAGGAGGCGATGGCGGGGATGCTGGCTTGGTCGGCAATGGCGGCGACGGCGGCGACGGTATCGACGCCTCGGCGGGTGG
>DMQJ01000379.1:0-128 GCA_003455715.1 Acidimicrobiaceae bacterium
CGCGCCTCGGCCAGCAGATCGTCGAGGGGCATGCGCAGGAGTTCGTCCATCACGCCCCGCAACCTAGCCGACGTCAGTTCTATTCCCGAACTCACCCACCCATCCCCCACCCCGTTTTACGTAAAAGG
>DMQJ01000379.1:314-4048 GCA_003455715.1 Acidimicrobiaceae bacterium
AAAGGTGACAGGTTGTGCACAGGGCCTGACCAGGGCCTCCACCCTGTCACCTTTTACGTAAAACGTGGGTGGGGGGGCCGGTACAGTCGGCGGGGATGACGGCTGGGCAGTCCACCACGCTTGAGCGCACGTTGGCGCTCGTGGGCGACCGGTGGAGCATCCTCATCATCCGCGCCGCGTTGCGAGGCGTACGTCGCTTCGACGACTTCATCGACGACTTGGGCATTGCCCGCCCGATCCTCACCGCCCGGTTGAAGCGCCTCGTCGACGGCGGGGTGATGGCCAAGGATCGCTACCAGGAGCATCCGCCTCGCTACGAGTACCGACTCACGCCCGCCGGCGTGGCACTGTCGCCCGCCCTCGTGGCCCTCATCCGCTGGGGCGAACACCATCTCGCCGACGGCGACGCCGACATCGTGCTCGTGCACGCCCCCTGCGGCACCGAACTGAAGCAGGGCTTCTGGTGCCGGCAGTGCGCCACCACGTTCGGCCCGGGCGCTATCAGGGCTGGCGCACGCGATAGAACAACCGCATGAGTGTTTCCGCCATCGTGCTCGCTGCCGGTGAAGGGTCGCGCATGCGATCCAGCCGCCCCAAGCCGTTGCACCTGCTCTGCGGCCGCCCAATGGTGATGCACGTCATCCACTCCCTGGAGGCACTGCAGCCGGATCGAACGGTGGTCGTGGTGGGTCACGGCGCCGAGCGAGTGACGAAGAAGGTGCAGGAACAGTCGCCCGACTGGGCCCACGTCACGTTCGTCGAGCAAACCGTGCAGCGCGGCACAGGCGACGCCGCCATGGTGGGCCTCAGCGCCTTCCCGGGCGATGACCTCGACGACACCTCCACCGTTGTGGTGCTGCCCGGCGATGCGCCGTTGCTGAGCCCCGACACCCTCGACCAGTTGGTGGCCACCCACGTGGCCAACGAGTACGCGGCCACCCTCATCACCAGCGTGCTCGACGACCCCACCGGCTACGGCAGAGTCATCCGCCAGCCGAGCAAGCAGGGCGACGGCCGTGTGCTTCGCATCGTCGAGCAACGCGACGCGAACGCCGACGAGCGGGCGGTGAAGGAGGTGTGCACCAGCATGTACGCCTTCCGCCGCGACCTGCTGGGCCCCGCCCTGCGCCGCCTGAGCCCCGACAACGCCCAGGGCGAGTACTACCTCACCGACGTCATCGGCACGCTCGCGGCGATGGGCCACCGCATTGGCTGCGTACAGGCGCCAGCCGCCGAGACCCAAGGCGTGAACGACCGCTGGCAACTCGCGCTGGCCGAGCGCGAGTTCCGCCATCGCACCAACCGGCGCCACCTGCTCAATGGCGTCACCATGCTCGACCCCCGCCAGACCTTCATCGACGTCACGGTGCGCCTTGGCCGCGACGTCACCCTCTACCCGGGCACCATCCTCCAGGGCGACACCGTGGTGGGCGACGGCTGTGAGATCGGCCCCGATACCCGTCTCGTCGATTGCACCGTGGGCGACGGTGCCGTGGTGGAGCACACCACCGGCCGAGATGCGGAGGTGGGCGCCGACGCACACGTCGGCCCGTACGCGTTCCTTCCGCCGGGTAGCAGCGTGGTTTCGGGCAGTAGCACCGGCGCCTTCTACACTGCGCCTGGCGACGACCACTAGCGGGGAGCATCGATGGAGAAGGTCACGACCAAGCGGATGGCGCTCTACTCGGGGCGCACGCATCCTGCGTTGGCCCACGAAGTGGCCACCCACCTCGGTATCGAACTGGGCGACCCCGGCATCGTGCAGTTCGCCAACGGCGAGATGCGCGTCCGCTTCGGCGAGAGCATTCGCGGCAACGACGTGTTCATCATGCAAACCCATTGCGGGTTCAACGGCCGCTCCATCAACGACTCGATCATGGAGCAGCTCATCATGATCGACGCCGCCTATCGGGCGAGCGCGAAGCGCATCACGGCCGTGTGCCCCTTCTACGGCTACGCCCGCCAAGACCGCAAGGCCGAGGGCCGCGAGCCCATCACCGCCCGCATGGTGGCCGATCTGTTCAAGAGCGCCGGGGCCAAGCGGATGATCTCCATCGATCTACACAGCGGCCAGATCCAGGGCTTCTTCGACGGCCCGGTCGACCACCTCACCGCTATGCCAGTGCTCGAGAACTACGTGCGCGAGCACGCCACCGAGCCGGTCATCGTCGCCCCCGACGCGGGTCGCATCAAGGTGGCCGAGCGCATGGCCCAACACCTCACCGACATGGGCAGCGACCTGGCGTTCATCTACAAGCGCCGCCCAAAGGGCACGGCCAACGTCGCCGAAGCGAAGGAAGTGATGGGCGACGTCGACGGCCGTTTGTGCATCCTCACCGACGACATGATCGACTCCGGCGGCACCATCTGCTCGGCGGCCGAGGTGTTGAAGGCCCGCGGCGCTAGCGAGGTGTGGGCCATGGCCACGCACGCCGTGCTCAGCGGCCCGGCCATCGAGCGACTGCAGAAGTCGGTCATCAGCCGTGTGGTGCTCACCAACACCCTGCCGCTGGCCCCCGAGCAGATGATCGACAAGATCCAGGTGCTCTCCATCGCGCCGCTCATCGCCGATGCGCTCAACGCCGTGTTCGACGACACCAGCGTGAGCGAGATTTTCGGCGGCGAGAACCAGGCCTGAGGCGCTGCGGGCCTGCTTCCGTCACCGGCCCGCAGCACCCGATCGTCAGGCCTCGGGCTTGATCGACAGCGACAGTTGCATCATCGTCGGGTCGGTAGCCGAGCCCACCACCGCCACCGACAACGTCTGGTTGCCGCGGGTGCCCGTGACGCTCCAGAAGCCGCCACCACTGCCGTCCTCGGTGGAACCACTGGAGTCGATCGTGAACCCGGCGGCTTCCAGCGCAGCCTTCATCGAGTCGGCGGCGGCGGCAGGGGCGTCGTCGACTTCGTAGCTGACCATCAGCAACACCTCACCATTGGTGTCGAACGATTGCGACGAGATGATGCGTCCGCCCTCGTAGCTGGGCACGTCGGTCGGCCACGCGTCGGGCAACGACCCTCCGCCGATCGTCATCGTGCCGTCGTCGGTCTCAATGCCGACGATCTCGCCGTCGTCGCCGAGTTCAACGTCGACGTTGCCGCCGCCGTTCTGTTCGATGATCTCCTCCATCACCTGCTCGGTGGCCTTCTCCTTGGCATCGGAGCAGCCGACGAGCAGGCCAGCTCCGGCAAGGAGAGCGAGGGTGGGGCGAAGCAGGTGGGAGCGCTGACGTGTCATGCGCCGAGGATGAACGACCCGCCGCTGCGCAGCAATGAGTGGTGACCACCTACTGACGGCCGATCTCCAGCGCGCGCACCTGCTCAGTCGGAGAACGAGTCGACAGCCGTCGCGTCGTACTGACCCAGTGCCTCCAAGCGCACCCGCAGGTCGGTGCGACCGGCCGCGCCCACCTTGCGGAACACCTTGGCGAGCGTGTTCTCGACGGTGCGCACCGACACCCCGAGCGCCTCGGCGATCTCCCGGTTCTGCCACCTGGCGGCGGCCAGCGATGCCATCTGCCGTTCACGCTCACCCAGCAGCGGCCGTGTCGAAGCGGGCTCAAGCGTTGCCTGCAGTTCGTCGGCACGTCTCGTCGCACTGCGTGCAGCGGCACCGTTCGAGCGCCGCCGGTACATCGTTGCGGTGGCGCGCCACAGGTCGACTGCTCTGCCGACCGCACCGGCGAGCACCAGCCGCTCGGCCGCCGCACCCGCTGCGAGGGGGTCGCCATCCA
>DMQJ01000355.1:0-549 GCA_003455715.1 Acidimicrobiaceae bacterium
CAGCGAGCGGGACCGGGCGCCCATCGCCGTCAACGGGCCCGCGGGCGCGTTGCCGCGGGCGCTGGCCGCGTGGCTCCATCGCCACAGCACCGATCACGAGCTCGAGCGGCACCAGCAGGAGCAGCGCTCGCTCACCTGGCGCAACGAGCCCGACGGGATGGTCACCTTCACCGCTCGCCTGCCGCCGCTGGTGGCGGGGCAACTGATCGCCCGGCTCACCGAGCACGTCATGCGCACTCGCCAGGCCGCCACCGATGTGGAGCACTGGCCCACACTCGCCCAGCAGCACGCAGACGCGCTCGAGCACGTGGTGCGCGACGGTGGTGGTGGCGACGGCGGTCGGCTGGTAACGGAGGTGATCCTGCACGTGCGGGCCGGTGGCGTCACGCTCGACGATGGCACCCCGCTACCGATGAGCGTGGTGGAGCGCATTGCGCCCGAGTCGTTCATCCGGGCGCTGGTACACGACGCCGAAGGCCGCCCCATCAACGCAGGGGCCAAGCGTCGCCACCCCAGCGCCCGCCAGAAGCGGGTGGTGAAGGAACGCGA
>DMQJ01000355.1:758-880 GCA_003455715.1 Acidimicrobiaceae bacterium
GAAGCGGGTGGTGAAGGAACGCGACCGCGTGTGCGTTGACTGCGGGGCCACCATGCTCCTGCAGTACGACCATGTGCCCGAGTTCGAGGTCACCCAGCACACCGTGGTGGAGGAGTTGCAGC
>DMQJ01000355.1:1200-1410 GCA_003455715.1 Acidimicrobiaceae bacterium
GATGCTGCTGGTGGAGACTCAGCCGCCGCCCGTACTGGCCGATCAACAGCCTCAGGTGCCGCGTCGCCGCTTACTCGCCGCGGGTGCAGGTGCCAGCGGCCGCAGCGATATCTCCTCGCTTGAGGTGACGTTCGGGGCCGACACCGAAGCCTCCGTCCCCCAGCGGGACGAGTGGAGTCGCTGACCCTGACGCGTCCGCGGGCGCGTTAC
>DMQJ01000355.1:1599-5500 GCA_003455715.1 Acidimicrobiaceae bacterium
CTGACGCGTCCGCGGGCGCGTTACTTCGCCCAGCGGCGGGCGATCACGCGGTCGCGTTCGCGGTCGTCGTCGATGCGGTCGGTGCCGACGGGGGTGCGCCACCAGAAGATGCGCTGGTCGCCGCGCGTCTCGTAGACGGGGTGGTCGCTTGGGTCGATGCTGATGCGGCACAGGTCCTTGCCGTCGAGGGTGAAGAAGTCCCAGTCCACCAGCGCGGCCGCGGACGCGCCGAGGCGGTCGAGCAGGTTCTTCAGGTGCTGGCCCCACAGGTCGCGGTCGCCGCGCTCGCCCCGCTTGCTGAAGGTGGCGTAGTCGGCCTCGAGGCCGTAGATGCCGCCGTTGTCCGTCACGCCCACCAGCAGGGTGCCGCCGTAGGTGCTGTTGGCGAACCCGGCGATGGTCTTCACCACCGCGTCCTCCAGGTAGGCGGCGGTCTCACCGGTCTGCACGTCCCAGCGCAGGGTGGTCTTGTATTCGAGGAAGCGGCTCTCGCCGTCGGGCCGGATCAGCTCGCCGATGGGGCAGGTGCGCTGGCGGGCCACACGGGCACGGCTGTAGATGCTGGCGCGGTACTGGTCCACCAGCGCGCCGCGTAGCTCGTGGTTGTCGAGCAGTTGGAAGGCGAACTCCTCGTTGGCGGTCATGCGGCCGGTCAGGGCCTTCGTCCAGGTGGAGTCGAAGCCGACGGAGAAGGCCTCCTCGCTGTTGGCCAAGGCCTGCACCTGGATGGTCTCGTTGGCCACGATGTCGTCGGCCACCTGGTCGACGAAGAGCCGGTCGGTGTCGGAGATGTGCGTGCCGAAGCGTTCGTTGATGCGCTGGATGATCTCCGACAGCGGCACCTGGTCGAGCTTGCGGGCCGCCCCGCCACCGGGCGGGATGGTGATCACTTCGCCGTCGTCGACGTCGAGGGAGGCGTCGCCCTGCCAGCTCTTCTCCATCCGCAGGTGGGTGAGCTCCACCGAGTCGCCGAGGTCGACCCCGGCGACGGACTCTTCCCGCACGAGCTGGGCCAGGCGGCGGCAGAACAGGTAGTCGCGCTCCAGCTTGATGTCGGTGAAGCGCACCACCTGCGAGAGGAAGCTGTAGATGCGGGTGAAGCGGGTGAGGAGGTCGCGGAAGGCATCCTGCCGGTCGCTGTCGAGGGCGTGGAAGCGATCGACCGCCGGCTGCATGACGGAGTGGATGCGCTGGTGGTTGCGTTCGGGGTCGGCCAGCAGGAGGCCCACCATCGTCTCGATCTCCTCGGGGCGCAGCACGTCGAACGGGCCGAGCTCGGCGTGGGTGTCGTAGAGCAGGTGGGGGTCGGTGGGCGGGGCGTGGGTGCGCACGAACCACGGGGCGAACGACTCCTGGATGCTCTCCACCGAGTTGCGGAAGTCGAGCACGAACGTGCCCGTCTTGTCGGGGTGGGTGCGGTTGAGGCGGGAGAGCGTCTGCACGGCGGCCAGGCCGGTGAGCGTCTTGTCGACATACATCGCGTAGAGCTTTGGCTGGTCGAAACCGGTCTGGTACTTCTCGGCCACCACGAGGATCTGCCACTCGTCGGTGTCGAAGCGCTGCGGGGTCTCGGAGTCGGGGAAGCCGTTCACCTTGCTCTCTGTCCACTCGGCGACGCCACCCGGGCCGTCGTCGGATCCAGCTCCACCCCGACCACCTCGCGCACATGCTCGGGCGCGAACCCGATGAAGGTGCCCGCACCGCAGCCCGGCTCCAACACCCGCCCGCCGGCCGACTCATCGAACCCAGCCGCCCCCAGCGCCGACCACACCGCCTTGACCAGCGCGGCATCGGTGTAGTGCGCGTTGAGCGTCGTCCGTGCCGCAGCCGCGCGTGCCCTGCCCTGCAGCAGATCCCGCGCCCGCGTCGCGTCCTCGTTGTGCCGAGCGTCGTCATCGAAGACCTCCGGCAGCGACCCCCAACCCGACCAGCGCGCCAGGACACCCTGCTCCTGCTCGGACGGCAGCCGGTGCTCCGCATCCAAGACGGCCAGCAACTCCAGGACCGCGACGTTCGCCCTCAACCGCTCCCGCGACGTCCGAGGCGCGAGGTCCAGTTGCGAACTGGGCCGGAACCGCAGGAACTCCCCGGCAGGAATCAGGACGGCCGGCTCGACTGCGGAGGGCGCTACAGGCTCGGGGGAGAGGCCAGGCCCGGGGTCATGTGCAGCCGCAGGACCTCCGACTCCGCCGAGATCCTCGCCTCGCTCAGCCGGCCCACCCGCTCCAGGTAGCCCTCCGACGGGTCCGAGGGGCCCGCGATCTGGTCGGCCAACGTGTCGATCTCCGCCTCGATCTGCAACCCCAGGCCCTCGAAGAAGCTCTCCGGGTCCGCGATCGCCGCCAACTCCGTGGCCCGATGCTTCGCGTAGTGCTCCCGCATCCGCGTCCCGTACGGGTTCATCCCGAGCCCCTTCCAGTGTCACGACCGGCTGCGAACCGGTGACCTCACCAACCTCAACCGACACCTCGCCGGCCGGCTCACCAGGCTCCTCACCAAGATCCCACAGCGCCAGTTGCTCGGAGTCATCCACGCTCGCACGACGTCGTCCCACCCCGGCACCTCCAGCTCTGTTGGTGAGGACACCGGCCGCAGCCATCCACGCCGCGGCTCACCACCGCCCTCACTCCCAAAGGCACCAACCCGGCCGGTGGATCGGACACATTGGCGAGAAAAAAGCTCTCCGCAGGATCGCGGGCCGGCACGTGGGTGACCGCCAGACCTGGCATGCGCAGTCAGCTGGATGGCCTGGGCACGTCGGGTCTGGTCATCAGGCTGCGGGGCTGATCCAGTGATCGAGCCCCCACAGGAACTCGTCACACAAGTCCGGGTCGCTCATGAACTGGGGGAGCTGCGGCTCGAGGTCGAGTGTGGCTTCGCCGGACGCAGTTCGGGCTGAGGCGTCGTTCTCGGTGACATCCGCCGCGGCCGCGGTCAGGGAGCTCTTCGCCTGTGCAATGACCGCGGCGGCGCGGTGCACGTCGCAGCTACGCATCAACAGATAGCAGCGACCTTCGACCATGTCGCGCGGGCGCTCGGTCGACTCGCCGCCCGCCCAATCGTCGCCGGGGTCGTAGTCGGGACACTCGGCGTCTGGGACATCGCCTTCCTCTTCGCCTTCGGCGGAGAAGTGCAACTCTCTCGACACACTGAAGGTCAGGTTGGCCAGCAACGTCGTGACCTCCACCTGGTCGATGCCATCCAGCTGACCCTTTGCGCTGCAGCCAAGGATGAAGGCGAGCCGACTGGTCAGTTCGCCAGCGAGGCTCCAGGGAATCGCGACCGTGATCTTCGAGGTCGAAGGGTTGATGGGAACGTAGATCTTCCCTTCGAAATGCACCCGCCCGCACGCGACCGCCTCAACGAACGTTGGATCGCGCCATCCGATCAGTGCCCCCGGAACAGTCGGGATCTCCTCGTACTGACCGGCGTCTCCCGTCGGCGCGTACGCCGGCGCTTCGACCAGCGCGTTGTTGGCCAGGAGGGCGCGGTGCGCTTCCGCCCACGTGAGGTCCACTCCGTTGCGAGCGGTCAGTTCGGCCATCCGTGCGGCGTTTTCGAGCGCCCAGTCCTCGGGCGTCTCGTATCCGCTGTTGCTCCCGGTGTCCTTCTGGCTGGTCATGGCGCCTATCCCTTCGTTTCTGAGGTCCGTCTCACTCTCAAAGGCACCAGCACGGCCGGTGGATCGGACACCTGGACGCGTCCGATTCAGGCAGCGGCGCGTTGCTTCTCAGCACATGACCAGTACCCACAGCCCGAATCCGGGCCAGACAAACGGCGCCGATGGCGGCGAGCATGCCGGTGACCGGCAGACCTTCGAGCTCTACGGCCGGCGCATCACCCACACCAACAACCCCGACGTCCAGCAGCTCCTCGCGGCCGCGCACACCGACCGGGTCCG
>DMQJ01000355.1:5673-5997 GCA_003455715.1 Acidimicrobiaceae bacterium
GGCCGCGCACACCGACCGGGTCCGGCCCCTGTGCATGTGCCGGCCCGACGGCGTCGCCATGTACGTCGCCAAGATCGGAGCCGACAAGTACGTAATCAAGCGGATGCCCGACACCGGTCTCGAGCACACCCACAGGTGCGGCTCCTACCTGCCACCCGAAGAGCTCTCCGGTCTCGGTCAGGTCCTCGGCTCCGCGATCACCGAGGAAGCCGACAGCGGCCTGACCGCCATCAAGCTCGGGTTCCGCATGTCCAAAACCGAGCGCGCCGCCCCGGCCGCCGTCGGCAGCGAGGGAGTGGCCGACTCGGTGGCCGCCGACCCCAA
>DMQJ01000363.1 GCA_003455715.1 Acidimicrobiaceae bacterium
GCACGCCGACGCTGCCGTGCTCGCCATTCCGTCGGCCGGGCCCGACGTGCTGTCACGACTGCACCGGGCCGCCGTCGCCGCCGGTTTGCAGACCCTGGTGCTCCCGCCGGTACAGCAACTGGTCGGCACAGGCTCCACCGCTGAGCTGCGCACCTACACCGACGACGACGTCCTTCGCCGCCGGGTGGTCACCATCGACATGGAAGCAGTCGGTCGCCTCATCGCCGGGCGCACCGTGCTAGTGACCGGGGCGGGTGGGTCGATCGGCTCGGAGTTGGCGCTGCAGGTCGCCCAACTCGGCCCGCAATCGCTCACCGTGCTCGATCACGACGACTCGCTGCTGCACGGCATCGAACGGCGTCTCGGTGCGCTCGCTCCCGCATTCCCCATCTTCCCCGTGCTGGCCGACATCCGCGATGCAGAACGGGTGCACACCGTGCTCGACACGTATCGACCCGAGGTCGTGTTCCACGCCGCGGCGCTGAAACACGTGCCCGCCCTGGAGGCCGCCCCTACCGAGGGCTGGAAGACCAACGTGCTGGGCACGCGCAACGTGCTCGCCGCCGCCGAGGCGGCTGGTGTGCAGCGCTTCGTCAACATCAGCACCGACAAGGCCGCCGAACCGGTGAGCGTGCTCGGGCGCACCAAGCGCACCGCCGAGCAGCTCACCGCAGCGGTGGCCCAGCGCACCGAACGCCATTACGTGTCGGTGCGGTTCGGCAACGTCATCGGCAGTCGCGGTTCGGTGATGGAGACGTTCCTCGCCCAAATCGATGCCGGCGGACCGGTCACCGTCACCCACCCCGAGGTCACCCGCTACTTCATGGCCGTGCGCGAGGCAGTTCGGCTCACCCTGCAGGCCGCCACCGTCGGCCGTCCGGGCGAGGTACTCGTGCTCGACATGGGAGCCCCGGTGCGCATCGCCGACGTGGCCCGCCAACTCATCGAGCAGTCGGGCAAACAGATTCAGGTCACCTACACCGGCCTGCGACCCGGCGAGAAGCTGCACGAGGTGCTGCTGTCGGGCGACGAGCAGGGCGAGCGGCCGTTCCACCCGCTGGTTGACCATGTGATCGTGCCACCGCTGTGGTTCGACGGCGACGAGCCCGAACCGGTGCCATCACCCGAATCGGTGGAGTTCGAGGGCTTTTCTGCCGATCATGACGAAAACCTGCCCCGCTATAGTCTCTCCACCACCGTCGACGAGGAGGCCCCACGGTGATCAAGCGAACCCTGCTGGCCGGCCTCGCCGCGCTCACCGCTCTCGCCGGCGTCGCCGGAGTTGCGCACGCCTATCCGCCGCCCACCTCCACCCCCGGCACCACGGTCATCACTGACTCATCGGTGTACCGGCCGCGCAGCACCGTCACCATCACCGCCAACGGGTTTGCCGCATGCGCCGGACAGTTGGTCACCTTCGTCATCACCATCCCGGCCGTCACCACGCCAGCCACCATGGCCCCCACCACCACGGTGGCCAACTCCTCGGGCCTGCTCTCGTCGGGCCTGTCGTTGAGCGCTCGGGCCGCCACCGCGCCGGCAGGCCTCCAGCCGGGCGACACCATCGTCGTCACCGCTATTGCCGATGCCAACGGAGTCGCCGTGGTCACCATCACGGCTCCCAACTTCCTGGGCACCTACACGGTGTCGGCCAGCAGCCCCAACTGCCCCACCGCCACCACCACCTTCACCGTGCGCAACCTGCCCGCTGCGGGCTCCGAGGTGGCGCCGTGGCTGTGGTCGGCGGGCGCCGCGTTGGCCGTCGGCTTCGGGTTCCTGCTGGTGGCTCGCCGTCGGCGGAGCCAGCACAGCGCCGCGCACGCCTGACCGCGCTCACCTGCTGACCGGGCTCACCCGCTGACCGGGCTCACCGCTGACCGCGCCGTTCGCGCTGTCCGCGACGCTGATCCCGCGTCGTTCGCGACGAGTCGGTGGCGCGATTTGTCGCGCCGCGCAGCCCTTCCCGCACTGAGTGTCGAGTCCGTCCGGCTGACCGACCCATCAGCACCACTGTCTGCTGCATCAGTAAGTAGCAACAGGTGTTCGCGGTGGTTAGTGTCGCATCGCTTTGCGCCGGAAGGACCGGCCGAAAGGAAGCGATCTCACTCCCCAACCGTCGTTCCCGGAACGACACCGTGTCTCGAAAGGGCGCAGCGATGAACAACCTGAGCACCACTGTTGTTGCCAGCCAGCCGTACTTCAGCCAGAACGGCCGGAAGGGCGTCTCGTACGACTGGCAGAGCCTGTACGCAGCTGCCGAAGCCGCCACCATCGACTGCGAGCTCGCTGCGCTCGCCCCCGCGCTGGCAGAGTGAGCCGCACCCCACAGCGGGTGCTGGTGCTCGGGTGCGGTTCGGTTGCCCAGTGCACCGTCCCGCTCCTCCTGCGTGATCTCGAGATTTCCCCGTCGAGCGTCACCATCGTCGACTTCGTCGACAACCGTGATCGAGTCGCCTCGGCGTTGGCCGCAGGCGTCACCTACGAGCAGGATCGACTCACCCCCGACAACCTCGATGCCTTCCTCTCCGCGCGTGTCGGCGACGGCGACCTGTTGCTCGACCTGGCGTGGAACATCGATAACCCCACGATCTTGCAGTGGTGTCGCGACCATGGCGTTCGCTACCTCAACACCAGCGTCGAAGTGTGGGACCCCTACGACGACCTCGAGGCCACGCCGCCACTCGACCGCACGCTCTACGTGCGACACATGCAACTGCGCCGCATGAAGGCTGGCTGGCCCGACAACAAGGGCGCCACCGCCGTGCTCGAGCATGGCGCCAACCCGGGCCTGGTGAGCCACTTCGCCAAGCAGGCGCTCGGCGAGATTGCCACTCGCATGCTCAGCGACGGCCTCACCGGGTCGAGCGCCGCCGCGTTCGAAGCTGCCTTGGCCGAAGGGCGATACAACGCGCTGGCCATGCTCACCGGCACGAAAGTCATCCACATCGCCGAGCGCGACACGCAGATCTCCTCGGTGCCCAAGCGCCCCAACGAGTTCGTCAACACATGGTCGGTCGACGGGCTCTACGAAGAAGGCGTCGCTCCGGCAGAGCTGGGGTGGGGCACGCACGAGCGGCGCCTGCCCGCCAACGCATTCGTGCACAGCGGCGAGGGCCCCTGCAATCAGATCTGCATCGCCCGCCCCGGCATCGAAACCTGGGTGCGCAGTTGGGTGCCCAGCGGCGAAATCCGCGGCATGGTGGTGCGACACGGCGAGAGCTTCACGATGAGCGAGCACCTCACCGTCGACGATGGCTTCGGTAACGCGGTGTATCGCCCCACCGTGCACTACGCCTACCACCCGTCCGACGCGGCCATCAACAGCGTGCTCGAGCTGCGTATGCGCGGCTGGGAGATGCAGCCAGAGCAGCGAATCCTCAACGACGAGATCATCAGCGGACGCGACGAGCTGGGTGTGCTGCTGATGGGCCACCCGTACAAGAGCTGGTGGACCGGATCGCTGCTGTCGATCGACGAGGCCCGCGCCATCCTCCCCCACCAGAGCGCCACCACCATGCAGGTGGCCGGCAGCATCGTGGCGGCCGTGGCGTGGATGATCGACCACCCCAACGAGGGCGTGTGCGTACCCGACGACCTTCCCTGGGAGTTTGTGTTGGGCGTGGCGCGCCGCTACCTGGGAACGATGCACTCCGGCCCCAGCGACTGGGACCCCGTGTCCAGCCGCCGCGACCTGTTCGCCCGGTTCAGCACCGAGGCCCAGCACGTCGACCACGACGACCCCTGGCAGTTCACCAACTTCCTCACCGACTGACCCACCCCTCCCACCCCTCCCTCCCTGCCTCGTTTTACGTAAAAGGTGACAGCGGCTGACATGGGGCGACAGGTCGAGGGATTTGACACAAACGCCCGGACCGATGGGCGACGTTCGTGGTCATCGCTCGCTGCAGCAGGATCTGACGTTGACAAATGCTGGGCAACACCGGCAGACTATGCACCGTTATGTCGATCAACCGCGGCCTCCTCCTTCTTATGTAGGGCAAGCCGCACATATCCGCGCTTGCCCGCAGCCCCAGCCGAACCGGCCGGGGCTTCTTGCTTTTTCAGCCCGACACCACAGCCCGACACCACAGTCCGACGCCACAGTCCAACACCACAGCCACCACGCACCCGACACACGCACCCGAAAGCGACACAGCACGATGCCTCCGCAACCCGCCACCCCCGCCACGATGCCGTTCCACAAGTACCAGCGATTCGTGCCGCTCGTGCTCGCCGACCGCACCTGGCCGAACAAGGTGCACGAGAAGGCCCCGCTGTGGTGCAGCGTCGACTTGCGCGACGGCAATCAGGCCCTCATCGACCCGATGGACCCGCAGCGCAAGCGGCGCATGTTCGACACATTGGTGGCGATGGGGTTCAAGGAGATCGAGATCGGCTTCCCCTCCGCCAGCCAGCCCGACTTCGACTTCTGCCGACAACTGGTGGAGGAAGACCTGGTACCCGACGATGTCACCATCCAGGTGCTGGTGCAGTGCCGACAGGAACTGATCGAGCGCACCTACGAGGCCATCGCCGGACTGCCGCGGGCCATCGTGCACTTCTACAACTCCACCAATCCGCTACAGCGCGAGGTGGTGTTCGGCCTCGACAAGCAGGGCATCATCGACATCGCAGTGAACGGTGCCCGGCTGTGCAAGAAGCTGGAAGACACCATCCCCGGCACGCAGATCCGCTACGAGTACTCGCCCGAGAGCTTCACGCTCACCGAGCCCGAGTATGCGCTGGAGGTGTGCCACGCAGTGATGGACGTGATGGAACCCACCCCCGAGCGGCCGCTGATCCTCAACCTGCCGGCCACCGTGGAGTGCTACACCCCCAACGTGTACGCCGACGTCATCGAGTGGTTCGGGCGCAACGTGCGCTCGCGCGACAGCGTGGTGATCAGCCTGCACCCGCACAACGACCGCGGTACCGCCACCGCCGCCGCCGAACTGGCCATGCTGGCCGGTGCCGATCGTGTGGAGGGCACCCTGTTCGGCAACGGCGAGCGCACGGGCAACGTCGACGTCGTGAACCTGGCCATCAACCTGATGGTGAACGGGGTCGACCCCGAACTCGACGTCAGCGACATCGACGCGCTGCGCCGCGTGGCCGAGTACTGCAACCGGCTACCCGTGGGCCCCCGTCACCCGTGGGTGGGCGACCTGGTGTACACCGCGTTCAGTGGCAGCCACCAGGACGCCATCAAGAAGGGTTTCGAGGCGCTCGACGCCAAGGCCGCGGCCAACGATGGCGAGTACCCCGAGTGGGGCGTGCCCTACCTGCCGCTCGACCCCAAGCACCTCGGCCGTACCTACGAGGCGGTCATCCGGGTGAACAGCCAGAGCGGCAAGGGCGGCGTGGCGTACGTGATGAAGACCGAGCACGGCTTCGACCTGCCGCGTCGTCTGCAGATCGAGTTCTCCAAGAGCATCCAGCACATCACCGAAGACAGCGGCACCGAGATCGGGCCCGGCGTGATGTGGGATGCCTTCGAGGCCGAGTACTTGCCGAGCGAGCCACGGTGCCGTCTGGTGAGCCATGAGCTGCGCAGCGACTCCGCGAGCGGCACCACCACCATCACCGCGCAGCTGGTGATCGATGGCGAGCATCTCACGATCACCGGTGAGGGCAACGGGCCGATCGACGCGTTCGTGCACGCGATGCACGACGGCCTCGGCAGCACCATCGACGTGCTCGACTACGCCGAGCACGCGATGGGCAAGGGCAGCGAGGCACAAGCGGTGGCCTACGTCGAAACCAGCACCGCTGGCGGGGCCGTGAAGTGGGGTGTCGGCACCGACCCGAGCACCATCACGGCTGCCCTGCGGGCCGTGCTCAACGCCCACGAACGCCATCAGGGGTAGCCTGCGGGCATGAGTCGTCGTCACCCGCTGCGGTGGATCGTCGTCTTGGCGCTGCTGGGCGGCGCCGCAGCGGCCCTCGCCCGTTCCCGCCGTCCCAAAGTTGGCGCTGGCACCGCGCCAGGGGCGGCGCCAACGCCGACATTGTTTGCCCCGGCCCCGCTCGACCCCACAGTTGACGCTGAGACCGCGCCCGATGCGGCGCCAGCGCCGACTTTCGAGGGTGCGCCAGCGCCACGCTGGGTCGCGCCGGTCGACGGGCAGTGCCCGGACGGGTACCCCATCAAGGCCAACGACAACTCGGGCATCTACCACGTGCCCAGCGGGCGGTTCTACGCTCGCACCATGCCGGAGCGGTGCTACGCCACTGCGGAAGATGCCGAAGCCGACGGCTACCGTCGGGCCAAGGCGTGAGCCCGACCAAGAGGAGTTGAGCGATGAAGGTGAGTGTCGACTACGACGTGTGCGCCAGCACCGGTGCCTGCATGCAGGTGTGCCCCGAGGTGTTCGAGGTGCGCAGCGACGGATATCTCTACGTGCTGCAGGAAGAGCCGGGCGAGGAGTTGCACGACAAGGTGCGCACCGCGGCCGACCTCTGCCCGACGGCCGCGATCAGCGTCAGCGACTGAACCGCAGCGCCCGGCCGGGCCGGGCACCCGTGTGTTCGCCATCGGCGGCCACGCACACCCCGTTCACCCACACCCGGTCGATGCCAGCTGGCACCGTGGTCGGATCGGTGAACGTGCCGGTGTCGGCAATGACGTCTGGGTCGAACAGCACCAGGTCGGCGTAAGCCCCTTCACGAACCTCACCGCGGTCGGCCAACCCGAAGCGCCGCGCCGACAATCCGGTCATGCGAGAGATCGCCGTCTCCAACGAAAACACGCCCTTCTCGCGGGCATAGTGCCCGAGCACCCGAGGAAACGTGTGGTGCAGACGTGGGTGCGGCTTGCCGCCGAGTGGAATGCCGTCGCTGCCGATGAGCGTGCTCGGATGCGCCATTACGGTTTCGACGTCGGCTTCGGTCATCGTGTCGAGCACGACGATGCACCCGCGGCCCTCCTCCGCCACCACCCGGTCGGCGGCTGCACGTCCGTCGCACCCCCACTCCTCCGCCAACTCGGTGAGCGTGCGGCCCTCCCACTCTGGATGGTGTGGTGCGGCACCGATGAGCACCTGGGCTGGGGTGAGGTCGCCCTCGGGTCCGAAGCCGTGCAACTCGCCCGCGCGAACGATCTGTTCCAGCAGCGTGCTCCCTCGGGTGTAGGGATACTGGTCGGCCATCACGTCGAGACCGGCCGCGCACGCCGCGTCGATGAGCGCAAGCGACTGGGTGACCAAACCCCACGCTCCCCTGCCGGAGGCTTTGTGGTGCGAGATCTGCACGCGAACGCCGGTCTGCTCGGCGAGCCGCACGGTCTCGGCAATGCTGTCGAGGAGGCCGACGCCTTCGTTGCGCATGTGCGTGGTGTACAGCGCGCCCGCGGCCGCTGCCACCCCGGCCAATGCCACCAGTTCCGCCTCCGGGGCGTACTTGCCCGGCTCGTAGATCAGCCCGCTCGACAGGCCCACCGCACCATCGACCATCGCTCGCTCGACGAGTGCCCGCATGGCTGACAACTCGCCTTCGGTCGCGGGACGGTTGTCGCGGAGCCCGATCACTGAGGTGCGAACCGATCCATGGCCGACGAGCGCCGCTGTGTTCACCGACGCCGGGTCGTTGTCGAGCGCTTCCAGGTAGGCACCGATGGACTCGAAGCCGCCCCCGCGGGCCACCACCTGTTCGCCGCCCGGGGCGATGCTGGTGCCGCAGTTGCCGACCACGATCGACGTGCAGCCCTGCAGCACCTTGCACGCGTGCTGCGGTTCGGCCAGCACCGCCCAGTCGTCGTGCGTGTGCACGTCGATGAAGCCGGGAGCCAGCACCTTGCCAGCCCCGTCGATCTCCACCCCGCCGCGGCCTGCGACTTCGCCGACAGCAACGATGCGGTCGCCGCGCACGGCGACGTCGGCAATGGCGAGCGGAGCACCGAGCCCGTCGGCGACTGCCGCACCACGAATGACCAGATCGAAGGACGCTCCCGTGCTCATCGCGCCAGCGTAGGCTGAGGGTCCGTGCCCCTCCATCAGCCGCTGCGCGACGCCTGGACCCGATCGAACTCGATGCTGTGCGTCGGCCTCGACCCCGACCCGGCCCGCTTCCCCGAGGTGGTGCACGGGTCGGTGTTCGAATTCTGCCGCAGCATCGTCGATGCCACCGCCGATGTGGTGTGCGCCTTCAAACCGCAGATCGCCTACTTCTCTGCCGTGGGCGCCGAGCCCGAGCTTGAACGGCTGTGCGCCTACGTCCGCAGCGAGTACCCGCACGTGTTGCTGATCCTCGACGCCAAGCGTGGCGACATTGGCAGCACCGCCGAGCAGTACGCCCGTGAAGCCTTCGACCGTTACGGCGCGCAGGTGGTGACGGTGAACCCGTACATGGGCACCGACACGGTCGAGCCCTACCTGCACCGACCCGACGGCGCGGTGTTCGTGCTGTGCCGCACCAGCAACCCCGGCAGCGGCGACTTCCAGAACCTGCTGGTCGACGGCGAACCGCTGTACCTGCACGTTGCCCGCCGCGTGGCCACCGAGTGGAACGAGATCGGCGACTGTGGCCTGGTGGTGGGCGCCACCTACCCCTCCGAACTCGCCCAGGTGCGAGCGGTGGTCGGCGATCTGCCGCTGCTGGTGCCGGGCATCGGCGCGCAGGGTGGCGACATCGAGGCCACGGTTACTGCCGGCGCCACCGCCGACGGGTTCGGCATGGTGGTGAACTCGTCACGGGCCATCCTCTACGCAAGCAGCGGCGACGACTTCGCCGATGCCGCCCGGGCCGAAGCCGAACGCACCCGCAACGCGCTACGAGCACATGCGCCGCGCTGAACCCCGGGTTTGTGTCAAAACCTCGGACGTGTCACCCCAGGTAGAGCGCTGTCACCTTTTACGTAAAACGGGTTAGGCGCGGAGTTGGAGGGCGCTGATGATGCCGGGGGAACCGGCGAGGGTGGCCATCACGTGGTCGGGCACCATCGCCGTGGGAGCGATGAGCATCACTGCGGTGCCAGCTTCGTCGGCGCGGCCAACATCCATATCGGCGATGTTGATGCCGGCGTTACCCAAGAGGGTGCCGACCGTACCGATGACACCCGGCCGGTCGTCGTTCTTCACCATGAGCATCTGCTCGGCGGGCGGCACGTCGAAGCGGTGACCGTCGATGGCGGTGATGCGCTGTTCGCCGCGGCGGCCCACCAACGTGCCGGCCAGTGAGTGCCCCGCGCCACGCAACTCCACCAGGTTGACGAAGTCGGGCGACTGGGCGCACTTCGACTCGCGCACGTCCATCCCGTGGTCGGCGGCCAACTGGGGTGCGTTCACATACGTGACCGGGTCGTCGCTGATGGCATCGAAGAAGCCCTTCAACGCAGCAAGCGTGAGGATGCGCGTGTCGTAGCCGGCGATGTCGCCTTCGGTGCACACCTCGAGCTGCTCGGGTGAACCACCGACGAGGGAGGCGAACAGCCGCCCGAGGCGTTCGGCGAGTGGGAGGAACGGTCGCAAGGTTTCGTTGGCCTCGGCCGCATCGACGTTGACGGCGAAGGGCACGAAGTCGCCCGCAAGCGCGAGCAGCACCATGTCGGCGATGGTGTCGCCCGCCTTGTCTTGCGCTTCACGGGTGCTGGCACCGAGGTGGGGGGTGACCACCACCGAGTCGAGTTCGAACAGGGGCGACGACGTGCACGGCTCGGTGGAGAACACGTCGACCGCGGCACCGGCGATGATGCCGTCGCGGATGCACTCGGCCAGCGCGGCCTCGTCGACGATGCCGCCGCGGGCGACGTTGATGACACGCAGCTCGGGCTTCGCCTTCAACAGCAGATCGCGGTTGATGAGGCCGGTGGTCTCCTTGGTCTTGGGCAGGTGCACGGTGAGGAAGTCGGCCTCGGCCACGGCCTGGTCGAGCGGCAGCAACTCCACCCCCATCTGACGCGCACGGTCGGCCGACACGAACGGGTCGTAGGCGACGAGGCGCATACCGAAGGCCTTGGCCCGGTCGGCAACGAGCTTGCCGATGCGGCCGAGGCCGATGACCGCGAGCGTCTTGTCGGCGAGTTCGACACCCTCCCACTTGCTGCGCTCCCAGCGGCCGGCTTTCAGGGCGGCGTGAGCCTGCGGCACGTTTCGAGCCTGGGCCATGATGAGGGCCATCGTGTGCTCGGCGGCCGACACGATGTTGCTCTGCGGAGCGTTGACCACCATCACACCGCGCTTGGTGGCGGCGGGCACGTCGACGTTGTCGAGGCCGATGCCAGCACGGCCGACGACCATCAGCGACTCTGCGAGCTCCAAGACCTCTGCCGTGACCTGTGTGGCCGAACGGATGATGAGCGCATGGGCAGAGCGGATGACGTCGGGAAGGCGCGACAGGTCGAGTTCGACCTGCACCTCGTGGCCAGCGGCGCGCAGGCGCTCGAGCCCTCCGTCGGCGATCTCTTCGGTGACCAGGATGCGTGCCATTGCGCTCCATCGTTACCGGGTCAGCCTGCCGAAACGAAAGCGGTTGAACGACTTGTTCACCCACCGGCCACACGTCACGCCGCAGGTGGCGTCGACGCATCGGCAGCCCGTCTCCCCTCGTGCGCTGCGCGCCGAGTAAGTTTCCGCCACCAGCTTCTCCCTCGACTAGGAGTCCACCATGACCTTTCCCTTCCTGTCCGACGACTGGATGACCGCCGCCAAGTCCATCCGCGAGAAGTACGCCGACCAGGCCACCAAGGTCACCACCAGCATCCGCATGAACCAGGTCATCACCGATGTGCCGTTCGGCAGCGGCGAGGTGAAGGCGTTCCTCGATACCTCCAGCGGCGACGTGGTGATGGATCTCGGCGAACTCGACGGCCCCGACCTCACCGTCACCACCGACTGGGCGACGGCCCGGGCCATCTTCGTGATGCAGGATCAGGCCGCCGGCATGCAGGCGTTCATGAGCGGCAAGATCAAGGTGCAGGGCGACATGATGAAGATGATGGCCATGCAGACCTCGATGCCCCAGGACGACATCGCCAAGCAGATCGCCACGGAGATCAAAGACATCACGGAGTGATGGCTGTGCAACCCGTCATCACGGAGTGATGGCTGGGCAACCCGTCATCACGGAGTGATGGCCAGGGAGTGATCGCCACCGAGCGATCGTCACGGGTCTGAGAACTGATCGACGGCTGGCGGGGCGACCCGTCAGCCGTCGACGCGTCGCACCGGCAGCACTTTGGTGGCCGCCAGCGAACCGAGGCCGGCGACGATCGCAGCCACCACGAACGCTGCCTTGAAGGGCGCGAGGTTGCCGTCGCCCGCGCTGACGCTGATGGTGGTGAGTACGGCGGAGCCGAGCACCGCGCCCAGTTGCGTCATCAACTGCTGCATCGCGCCCGCGACGCCCATGTCGGACTGCTCGACCGAACTCGACATCAGCGAGGTGAGGGCCGGCGAGGCGATGCCGAGGCCGATGCCGCTGAACGCGGTGGCGATCACGATGAACACGTACCCACTGTCGACGCTGACGAGGGCCCACAGCACCATCGACACCACCACCCCGAGCGCTCCCACCACACCTGCGACCCGCTCCCCCACCCTCAGGGTCATCATTCCGGCGAGGGGAGCAATGAGCGAGAACGCCAGCGGCCGGGCGATGACCAGCAACCCGATGGTGGCGGTTGCCAGGCCCAGCCCGCGTTCGCCGAGCACTTGCGGGATGAGGATGAACCCGCCCATGTAGGCGAAGTTGGTGAGCATCTGGCTGAGCACGGGGAAGGCGATGTTGGGGGTGCGGAACCACGCGAGCACCACCAACGGCGCCGTCGCCCGGCGTTCGACCGCGACGAAGACCCGCAGCGCCACCAGTCCTACCGCCATGCACCCGAGGGTGAGCGGCGACGTCCACCCCCACTTGCCGCCTTGGCTGATGGCGGCCAGGAGCGACGAGGCCCCGACCCCGAGCGTGGCTGAGCCCCAGAGGTCGAAGCGCACGCCCTTCAGCCGGTCGGTCGCCGGCAACAACCAGAGCGCCAGCACGGTGGCAGCCACGCACATGGGCGCCTGGATCTTGAAGATGGCTTCCCACCCCACCGACTCCACCAGCGGGGCGCCGACCACCACCCCGATCACGGGGGAGCCAGCGGTGACGAAACTCCAGAAGCTCAACGGCATGACCCGCTCGTGGGGTTCGAACAGTCGGTTGATGTAGGCCATGGCTGATGGCCCGCACGCCGAACCAGCCGTCGCCGACAGGGTGCGGAAGACGATGAGCGAGGCAGGGCTCCAGGCAACGGCGGACGCTGCGGAGAACACCGCCGCGAATGCCAACCCGAGCACGAAGACCCGCTTGTGCCCCCACAGGTCTCCCGCCTTGCCGAACGCAGGGCCGACCACGCCGAAGGCCAGCATCGGACCCGTGATCGACCAGTTGAGCACCGACACATCGGTGCCCATCTCCTCGGCGATCTTCTCCAGGCTGACGACGAGCACGGTGATGGTGAAGCCGGTGCAGAACAGCCCGGCGAGCACCACCCACACCACGGCCCAGCGATAGTCGATGCCGACGCGGGCGTGGATGCGGCGGCGAAGCAGGATGGGCCAGGGGATGACCCCGAGCTCGTCGACACCTGCGGCGTCGACCGACACCAACTGGTCGTCGGTGACCTTGACGTTGTCGCGGCGAGACCTCACCGCTCTGGTCTCACTGGGGAGCGAGCGGCGCCAACGCCTCGGCGAGCTCGGTGACCGTCCACTTCGAGTCGCGGTTCACCTGCGCCCCGCGTTTCCAGCTCTCGACCATGGTGACGTTGCCGCCCTGCACGAGGAAGGTCTCGCCGGTGAACGCGCAGTCGGCCGACGCCAGGTAGGCGACGAGCGGCGAGATGTTGGCCGGGTCCCACGGGTCGAAGGTGCCCTCGCGAGGCTTCATCACGTCTTCGAGGCCGGGGGTGGCGAGCGTGAGACGGGTGCGCGCCCCAGGGGCGATGGTGTTGCTCTTGACGTTGTAGCGAGCCAGTTCCTTGGCGATGATCTGGCTGAAGGTTGCGATACCAGTTTTGGCGGCCCCGTAGTTGGCTTGGCCGGGGTTGGCGAACAGACCCGACGTGCTGCTGGTGTGCACGATGTTGCGCGGCTTGCTGACACCGGCCTTGTGCTGCTCGCGCCAGTAGGCAGCGGCCCAGCGGCTGGGAGCGAAGTGCCCCTTCAGGTGCACGGCGATGACCGCGTCCCACTCGGCTTCGGTCATGTTGACGAGCACACGGTCGCGCAGGATGCCGGCGTTGTTGATGAGGATGTCGAGATCGCCGAACGTCTCCACCGCTTGGTTGATGAGGCGCTGGGCGCCCTCCCAATCGGCGACGTTGTCGCCGTTGACGACAGCCTCGCCGCCCATGGCCTTGATCTCTTCCACCACCTGCTGGGCGGGGGTGAGGTCGGTGCCGGTGCCGTCGTTGGCACCGCCGAGATCGTTGACGACGATCTTGGCCCCTTCCGCCGCGAAGTACAGCGCGTGTTCGCGGCCGATGCCACGACCTGCGCCGGTGATGATGGCAACACGCCCCTCAAGTGCACCCATGGACCCTGTACCTCCTCGTACTGGTCCGCACGTTAGTGAGATGCAGCCTCAAACAGAGAACCGACGCTACGGCGCGACCGTGGTGGAGGGCGCAGGCTCGGGGATGTACACCAGGTCGACCACCGTTCCCTTCGGCGCGACGAACCCGGTGGTGACCACCGCTCCGTTCACCGTCGCCTTGTTGAGGGGGGAGGTGGTCGGGTCGCCGAACACGGTGCCGACGGTGAACCCGGCGCCCTCCAGCGCAGCCTTCACCTGCTCGAACGAGAGGCCCGACAGGTTGGGCAGGGTGACCATCTCGGGACCCTTCGAGACGACGATGGTGACAGTGCCACCCTTGTTGAGGCTGGCGCCGGGGGCAGGATCTTGGCGCACGACCTGCCCGACCGGCACGGTCGCGCTGTACTCGTCGGCTGCTTGCGCCACCACCAGCCCCATGCCCTCGAGTGTGGCGGTGGCCTCGACGACGGTGAGGTTCGACAGATCGGGCACCGACCGAGGCGCAGGCCCGGCGGAGGTCACCAGCCTCACGGCGGTGCCGAGCAAGACGGTGGAGCCTGCGGTGAGACCTGGCGACTCGGGGACGGTCCAGCTCAACACGGTGCCGGCGGGGATGGCCTCGTCGTACACCGGGTCGCCGAGTTGCACGACCAGGCCGAGCCCTTCGAGCTTTGCTCGGGCATCGTCGAGCGACAACCCGGTGAGTTCGGGCAACACCCGGGGTGCGGGTCCGGTGCTGACGTACACCGTGACCGTGCTGCCCTCATCGACACGGGCACCGGCGGCGGGGTCGGTACGAATGACCGTGCCCACCGGCGCTGTCTCGTCGGCTTCCTCCACTTCCACCACGCTGAACTCGCCCAGCAGGTTGCGTGCCTCGGCGGCGTCGAGGCCGACAACGGCCGGTACCTGCACCTCTGTGGGACGGGTGTTGTACCAGGCCAGCGCGCCACCGGCCACGGCCAGCACCGCGAGGAGGGCGATGAACCAGCGCCGGCTCGTCGACGGTGGCGGCGGGGCCTCGGGGAACTCGTCGCCCGGCTCGAGCTCATC
>DMQJ01000484.1:0-221 GCA_003455715.1 Acidimicrobiaceae bacterium
CGCCGGTGGCGTCGTTGCCGTCGTTCGAGTCGCTGAGGTTGGAGCCACAGCCGGTCAGCCCGCCCGACGAATCAGTGGCGCCGGAGGCGCCGTTGGCGGCCGACCCTGTCGACGCGCTGACCTCCGGTGAACTTGCCCTGTTGCGCGCACGCGCACCTGAGCCGCTCCCGAGGGACCCCGATCCGGTGCTCAACGGGTTGGCGGAGATGATCGTGCGCAGT
>DMQJ01000484.1:460-624 GCA_003455715.1 Acidimicrobiaceae bacterium
CCCCTGCCAATGGCCTGCAGGCAGTGCGCATGTCGGGCGACGTGCCCGCAATCCCGGTGGAGGAGGTTGCCGTCACCGAGATCGACGCAACGACGCCTCGGGACGGTGGCCCGTTGGAGCCCGCATCCGCGGTGGAAGCCGAGTTGAACCGGCTCCCCTTCCTT
>DMQJ01000484.1:826-1469 GCA_003455715.1 Acidimicrobiaceae bacterium
CCCGAGTCCGGTGACGCGTCAGGGCCGGTGGATGTGCCACCGATCGCAGTGTCGGAGTCGTCGGCTCCACCGAACCCGACGGCCGTTTCCGGCACGGGCGCGACCTCGGGCGCGATCGGAACCGCCGGTGCGCCTGTGCTCACGCTCGCTGCCGGCGAGGCGTATGCAGCCCGTGCATCGGCTGCGCCGGTTGCCAAGCGGTCGTATGCCGACTTTGCGCCCACCGCGTACGTTGCGCCGCGCCGCAAGAAGCGAAATTTCGTCCGCCGACTCTTCACCTTCCTGGTTTTGCTGGCGATGGCTGCCGCTGGGCTGTTCGCCGTGAAGATCTACGTCCTCGACGTTCGCTGGTCGGGTGAGCTGAAGCCGTACGCCGACACGGTGAGCGAGGCTCGAAACCTCTCGTTCGACCACGCGGTCGACCTGCGAACCCTGCCGATGGACGAGTACGCCGAAGCGGTGGGGACGTGGGCGCTGTCGACCGACGCTGATGGGCTGGCGACGACGGCCGCAGAGCTGCGGGCGCTGGGCCTGCTGAACGGCGACCTCGACGTGCGCGCCGTTGGGCTGTCGGTGATGCCCACGTCACCCGCCTTCTACGACTACCGGAACGAGACAGTGGTGCTTGCCGATGGGCTCTCAC
>DMQJ01000484.1:1730-3255 GCA_003455715.1 Acidimicrobiaceae bacterium
GGGTGGGGCGGGCGCGCCGCCGACGCCTCGCCGGCCGTGCGCACCGGCATCATCGCCCTCTACGACTCCGACGCCCTGGCCACCGCGCTCGGACTCCTCTCCGACGCCGAGCGCGAGACCGTGGTGGGACAGATCTTCGGGTTGTACGGCACCTACAGCATTCCTCCGTCACCCGTGCCGTACGCAACCGTCGCCGGTGGCCGACTCGGGCTGTCGGCGTGGCCTGCATTCGAGGCGCTCGACGACGCCGCAGTGACGGCGTTGCTCACCGACGCCGTCCCAACCGACGGTCGTGTGCTCGACATCCGTCGGCTGGTTGCAGGCACTGATGTAGCGGTCGGGCCGAACGCACGGGGAATGCTCTACTGGTACCACGTCCTCGCCGCCCGGGTGGATGACGATCTGGCGTGGCAGGCCGCACTGTCGTGGCAGGGCGACGACGTAACGCTGCTCAGCGGCGGCACCGGCGTCTGTGTGGCCGCTGTCTTCCGTAGCAGTTCGGCTGGTGCTGCTGCCGACACGGCGTTCACCCAGTGGGCTGCTGCGGCGCCCAGTGGTTCGGCCACCACGGTGACCACGACACCGACGGAGGGCGGGAGCCAGTTCACCATCAGCGCTTGCGACCCGGGGGCTGGGGTGCAGACGTCGGCGGGCACTGCGGTGCTTGCACTCGGTGGGGCGCCCCTGTGGAGCGAGTTGTTCCGCCAGGCCCGTGTGGCCGACCCGGCGTTGAGTGCCGACGTGGCGGCATGTATCGCGTCGCAGGCAGCGGGTCTGTCGATTGCCGACGAGCGTGGCGTGGTGGACCCCGTGGGCGGTTGGGCCGCCCCGGCAACGCACTCGGTCAGTCGCGGAAGTTGTTGAACTGCAGGGGGATGCCGAGGTCGGCCCCCTTCAACACGGCGATGACGGCCTGCAGGTCGTCGCGCTTCTTGCCGGTGACCCGCACGGTGTCGCCTTGCGTCTGACTGCTGACGCCTTTGGGGCCCTTCTCCTTGATCATCTTGTTGATCTCGCGGGCCTTGTCGGAGCCGATGCCCACCTTGATGGTGACCACCTGCCGCACGGTGTTGTGGGTGGCTTCCTCCACCTTGCCGTAGTCGAGGCCCTTCAGCGACACGCCTCGCTTGACGAGCTTTTCCTCCAGCACCACCTTCAGTGCGTTGAGACGGTCTTCGCTCACCGTACGCAGGGTGATGACCAGGTCGTTCTGCTCGATGGACGAGTCGGTGTTCTTGAAATCGAAGCGGGTGCTGATCTCGCGCTGGGCCTGGTCGACCGCGTTGCGGACTTCTTGGCGGTCGACTTCGGAAACGACATCGAAACTGGGCATGGGAACAGGCTAGTGAGGGCGCTAACCTCATCAACCGCGTTGGGTCGGTGCCCGAGTGGCCAAAGGGAGTTGACTGTAAATCAACCGGCGTCGTCCTTCGGAGGTTCGAATCCTTCCCGGCCCACCATCTCGAATCGCCAGGTCCTCCCGGGCCTGGCGATTCGGCTTTTTTCCACCCGTTGCCGCCACACT
>DMQJ01000484.1:3454-3629 GCA_003455715.1 Acidimicrobiaceae bacterium
TATTCGGCTTTTTCCCACCCGTTGCCGCCACACTGATCGCTGCCCATGATCCTCATCGACGCCGCCGACCTGAAGGCCTCCCGCCCCAACCGACCCCTCTTCGATCGCGTGTCGCTCACCGTCAGCGACGGCGACCGGGTGGGCGTGGTGGGTATCAACGGGTGCGGCAAGAGCA
>DMQJ01000484.1:3788-4084 GCA_003455715.1 Acidimicrobiaceae bacterium
TGCGGCAAGAGCACCCTGTTGCGCTTCCTCGCCCGCGAGGCCGAGCCCGAGGCGGGTGAAGTGCGTTGGGGGCGCGGGGCACGCGTGGGCTTCCTCTCGCAGCAACCGGCCCTGCCTGCTGGCAGCGTGCGAGACGCTGTGGGCGGAGGCTGGGAAGGTGAGGCCATGCTCGACCGGCTCGGTATGGCGTCGCTGGTGGATGCCCGCACCGACGAGCTGAGCGGTGGCCAGGCCAAGCGAACGGCCCTCGCTCGACTGCTGTGCGGCGACTACGAGGTGCTCATCCTCGACGAACC
>DMQJ01000062.1 GCA_003455715.1 Acidimicrobiaceae bacterium
CCAGGCGATCGCAGCGTGGATCGACGATGTTCGGGAGGCCGACGGAGCTGCCACGCTCTACGCCTTCTGCGCATCGGCGGCGATCTATGTGGAACTTGACACCACGCCCCCCTACCCCTATCTGTGGGCCGATCACGTCCGCATGGCCGACGGGGCGCAGCAGCTGCTCGCCGACTACCTCACCGGGCCGGATGCACCCGACTTCGTGGCTCGCTTCCAAGACGACGACAGCAAGTGCGATGTCGATGGCCTGGCGCTCGGCGCGCTCACGGCGAACTACGAACCGCTGGGCCGCATCGGCCACGTCGACATCCTTCGACGCTCCGACGTTCCTGTGCCCTCGGTGCTGCCCTGACGCCCCCATCCGGCTTCGGCCGACCGGTTGGCCACTACCAGCGGCGCAGTAGCATCGCCAGTCGTGTCTGCTCCGCTCGTCGCCGACTTCACCGTTCCCGTCTACAACGAGGAGCACGTCCTCCGGGTGAGTATCGAACGACTGCACGCCTACCTCAGCGAGCACTTCCCGTTCACCTGGCAGATCACCATCGCCGACAACGCATCTACCGACGGCACCCGGGCGCTCGCCCGGCAACTGGCGGCGGAACTCCCCCACCTTCGGGTGGTCGAACTCGACCGCAAAGGCCGCGGCCTCGCCCTGCGTACAGCCTGGCTCAGCTCCGAGGCGGAGATCGTCGCCTATATGGACGTCGACCTGTCCACCGGGCTCAACGCCATCCTCCCGATGATCGCCGCGATCCGTTCTGGCCACAGCGAACTGGGTATTGGGTCTCGACTGGCGCCGGGCGCTCTCGTTGCCCGCGGCCCTCGTCGTGAGTTCATCTCTCGCAGCTACAACCGAATCCTCCGGCTGGTCTTCCTCAACCGTTTCCGCGATGCCCAGTGCGGATTCAAGGCCATTCGCACCGACATCGCCCACCGGCTGTTGCCCCTCGTGGAAGACAACGCCTGGTTCTTCGACACCGAACTGCTCCTCATCGCCGAGCACAACGGGCTGCGCATCATCGAGGTACCGGTCGACTGGGTCGACGACCCCGACAGCCGGGTGCACGTCGTCTCGACCGCAACCGACGACCTGAAGGGCGTCGCCCGAGTGGCATCCACGTTCATCCGCGGAGGCGGACGAGCCGACCTCGGCGATGCGGCCCGGCCCGGCTTGGCCGACGATATGGGTCGGCAGTTGGTGAGCTTCGGTACGGTCGGCGTCATCAGCACCGCAGTCACCATCGCCCTCTTCCTGGTGCTGCGCAACGAATTGAGCGCCGGGTGGGCGGCCGGCGTGTCGTTCACCGCGGTGGCCGCCGTCAACTCGTGGGCGAACCGTCGCTTCACGTTCGGGCATCGAGCCCGCACCGACCGCGGTGTTCACTTCCTCCGGCTCACCTTGCTGTTCCTGCTCGGGCTGGGGGTTTCAGTGCTGGCTGCCACCCTGGCGCATGGCGCCCGTTGGGTGGAGGTCGTCGTGCTGCTCGGGGTGTGGGCGCTGCTGGCCCTCCTTCGTCTCGGCCTCCTGCGCTCGTGGGTGTTTCGGCCCCGCCCAGCACCCGGAGGGGTGGAGCGCACGCGCTGGGCGGGCGCTCGCCGCACTCCCTGATTCGTTCACCCCAAGTACACTCTCCGGCCGTGGGTGAGACCGGTGTCGACAGTGCGAATGATGCGGACATCGCCGTTCGACCACCCGTGTCACCCGTAGTGCAGCCCGCCACCGCCATCCTGAAGGGCCGCTTCGAATACGCCTGGCTGCGCGAGGTCCTCATCATCGCCGGCTGCTACTTCGCCTATCAGTTCATCCGCGGCCTGGCCGACCTGGGGGCCCGCAGCCGCGCCTACCGGCACGCCAACTGGATCGTCGACCTCGAGAAGTCGATGGGCATCTTCGTCGAGCAGTCCATTCAGCAGGCGCTCCTGCCCATCGAATGGCTCATCACGCTCAGCAACACGTACTACGGCGGCATGCACTTCGGCTTCACCATCGGCATCCTTGCGTGGCTGTTCTTCTTCCGCCACGAGCACTATCGCCGGGGCCGCAACGTGCTCGCCATCATGACCCTCACGGCGATGGTGATCTTCATCGTCTTCCCGCTGGCCCCGCCGCGGCTTTCCACCTGCAACGACGGCATCCCGGCCAGCGGCCCGGAAGGGCCCACCATCGGCAAGTGCTTCGTCGACACATTGCACGTGGGCGGCGGCCCGATGAGCTATCAGTCGCCGGTGGCCAAGGCTGTGGCCAACCCCTACGCAGCCATGCCCAGCCTGCATTTCGGGTGGTCGGCATGGTGCGGGTTGATGCTGTGGTGGCACGCCAAGCGGCGAATCATGGGTGTGCTCGGTGTCATGCACGCGCTCATCACCCTGTTCGTCATCGTTGTCACCGGCAATCACTACATCCTCGATGCAGTTGGCGGCGCCATCGTGCTCGGGTGGGGTGTTGTCGCCGCTGGTTGGCTCGAACGACGACGATCAGCCAGCACGTCGACGGCGCCAGTCGGCGACCTGGTCGCGGCGTAGCCAAGCGAACACCGCGGCAAACACAGCACAGCCCGCCGTCCCGGCGGCGAGGAGTTCGACAACCGACCATGCCCGACTGTCGGGCACCACCGCGGTGACGGCCAACATCGCGGCCGCTGCCAAGGCTCCCCCCGCCAGCGATTCGGCCAGTACCCGGCTCGTCGACCCGACGCCCATCGAGCCGGTGATTCGATGCGTGCGCACGATCAACAAGCCAGCGCCCACCGTTTGGGCGGCGCCGTAGCCGATCGCTAGCGCTGCCGCTCGTTCGGAGGGGTCCATCAACACCGTCAGGGCTCCCATACACGCAACACCGGCACCGGCCGCGGCGACGGTGAGCAGCGACGCTCGGCGCACATCACCGAGGGCGAACAGCACGCGCATGAGCACGAACGCCACTCCGTAGCCGAGCAACCCCGGTCCGAACGCAGCCAGGGCGTGGGCGATGGGAGCGAGCCCTTGGGTGGCGGTCTGGCCGAACGCGAACAGGCGGGCAAGCGGCCAGGCCAGGCCCACCATTCCTGCGCCACCCAACGCCAACAACGGCAGTGCGAGACGCATCGAACTGTCGATGGCATGGCGGGCCGCCGGAAGATCTTCGTCCTGCCATCGATCAGCCACCCGGGGAGCCAGAGTGGTGGCTACCGGCACGGCGACCAACGCGTGGGGAAGCACGTAGAACGCGAAGGCGTACACGAAGATGGCCACACCGCCAGGGGCACCGTTGCCCAACGCGAGCGCAGTCGCCGTCGGCACGAGGGTGCCGATGATCGACAACGTGGCCCAGCCGAACTGTCGGCGCATCGCCTGCACCGCCGGGTGTTGCAGGCGCCACTGCGGCAGCCACCCGATTCCGGCCCGCGACAACGCGAACGTCGGGGCGAGGGCGAAGGCAACCACGCCCAGCGTGGTACCTCCAGCGATGAGGGCGAACTGCGTTGCAGTGAGGTCGAGGTCGGCGACCGCTCCGTCTCGCGATGCCCTGAACAGCAGGCACGCCGTAATGACCACCAGATTGTTGACCACCGGCGACAACGCCGCGGCGACGAAATGGCCACGGGCGTTGAGCGCAGCGCCGACCGCCATCGCCAGGCCGTAGAACAGCAACTGCGGCACGAAGACCAGCACCATCGGCACCATCACGTCGACCTTGTCGTCGGCCAACGCCGCCGACGGTTCGGCCGCCACCAGCAACCGCGCCAACACAGGCGCAAGGGCCATGCCGATGATCGTGACCACTGCGAGCACCGCGAAAATGACCCCCGCCGTTGCCCGAACGGCGCGCGTCAACTCCTCGTCGCCCCCGGCGCGGCGTGCTGCGACGTATGACGGCACCAACACGGCCTGCAACACACCCGCTGCGACCAGCTCGAACAACAGGTTGGGGATGAGGTTGGCCGTCTGGTACACGTCGCCGAGCGCTCCGGCGCCCAGCACCGCCATCGTGGCCAACACGCGTCCGAAGCCGGTGACGCGCGACAGAAGGGTGCACACCGTCACCACCGCCGTGTCGCGTCGTAGACCGTCGACGTGTGGGCTGACGACGGCGGCGTCGCTCATCCGGATGGCCGCCTGGTTCGTTGCCTGAGAAGGTCGGCCGCGTGCTGGCGCGCCGCGGCACCACCAAGGTCGCCCGACAGCATGCGAGCGAGTTCGTCGACGCGGTGCTCGCCGTCGACCGGCGCCGCCTGGGCCACGGTGACCCCATCGATGACCGACTTGCTGACCACGACCTGCGTATCGGCCATCGCCGCCACCTGCGGAAGATGGGTGACGACGAGCACCTGATGACGTTCGCCGAGTTCGGCCAAGCTGCGTCCGACGGCAACGGCGGCTGCGCCACCGATACCCGCATCGACCTCGTCGAACAGCAGGGTGTCGGGGGCCTCAGTGAGCACCAGCCGCACCGCCAACATCGCCCGAGCAAGTTCGCCACCACTCGCCACTCGGGCAAGTGGGAGCAGTGGCGAGCCGGGATTGGCGGCCAACAGGAAGGCGACATCATCGCCTGGGTCGTCGTCGCCCACCTGCACCATCACATCGGCGTGAGGCATGGCAAGGGCCCGCAGGTGACCCTGCACCGCCGCGGCCAGCGCACCGGCCCCGGCACGGCGCGTCGCCCCCACTG
>DMQJ01000457.1 GCA_003455715.1 Acidimicrobiaceae bacterium
GGCGATGAGGTCGGCCATGGCTTTCGTGGCCTCAGTGCCCAGATGAATGCCATCGGCCGAGAACCAACTCGTCGGCAGGTACGCACTGCGGCTTGCCCAGTCGGCCAGGCGTAGCTGCGGGTGCACTGCCAACTTCTGGCGGAGCAGGTTGTTGTGGGCACGGAAGCGTGCCGCCGACGGGCCAGCCTCGCGATAGGTGAGCCAGATCACGTGGGGCACACCTTGGCGGACCGCTTCGGCCACCAGGCGGTCGACCGCATTGCCCAACCCACTGGTGCCGGTGGTGCTGTCGTTGTAGCCGGCGGCCACGACGAGCACCTCGGAGTAGCGGCCGGCATTGGCTGTGACGACGGTGATGGCCGTGCTCGGTGGAGGGCTCGACCCGATGCTGCAGCTGGTGGTGATGAGCCGTCGGCATCCCTTGGCGTCGAGCAGAAAGGAGTGCCGGGCGGCCAAGAGGTCGCGTGCTGCCTTGCCGTACGACTGCGCCATGCCAGCCATCACCGAGTCGCCCACCAGGAGAGCCTCGACGGGCGCGGTCGCTTGCAGTCGGTAGGGCGCACGTTGGCTGGCAACGGCGGCCAACGGAACAGCCAGCGCAACGGCGCTGAGGAGCAACAGCACGCGTCCGACCCAATGCGGAGCAGTGAGTCGGCCGGTGCGACGTTGCATCGTCGGGGAGGGGGGATTTGAACCCCCGACCTCCTGCACCCAAAGCAGGAACGCTACCGCTGCGCCACTCCCCGGTCGGTGTCCGAGCTTACCCGGCGTGTGGCCGCCGACGGCGTTGAGTTCTGCTCAGTCGGCGTGCGGAATGACGGCGACCGGAACGGGAGAGTGCTGCAACACGGTGCGGCTGACGGACCCCAACAGCAGGGCTGCGAAGCCGCCGCGGCCGCGGGTGCCCACCACCATCAGGTCGGCATCCATGGCTGCGTCGATGAGGGCTTTGGCCGGCGTGTCTTCGCTGACGATGGAGTGGGTGCGGATGCTCGGCGCTACCTCGGCACAACGTTGGGCACAGGCCTCCAAGGTGCGCATGGCATCGAGCCGCATGTCGTCGCGGGGTTCGCGAGCGCCGAGCCGGGCGGCCGTGTAGGGATACGTCCAGGCGTGCACCAACACCAACTCGGCGCCGCTGCGAAGCGCTTCGTCGATCGCCCACTCGAGCGCGCCATCGCTACCTTCGGAACCGTCGACACCCACCACGATGCGGCCGAGATCGGAGTCGCGCCGGTCGACGCCATGCACGACGACCACCGGCCCCTTCGCCCGGTGGACGACGACGGTCGCCACCGAGCCAAGCAGGTCGGTGAGCCGCCCGGGATGCGAGGTGGCTCCCACCACCACGATGTCGTCGGGGTGCGACGAGCTGACCAGCGCGTAACCGGGGGCCCCGAGGACGGTTTCTCCACTCACCTCAAGGTTCAGGCCGAACGAGCGAGCGAGCGTGACCGCCCGCTGGTTGATGGCCTCCTGCTCCTTGACGATGGAATCCATCGCCGAACCAGTGACCCCCCCAGCTCCCACCATGCCGGCTTCGACGGCGACGGGCAGTTCCGCACAGGTCATCACATGCAGCGGAGCCCCGCGGCGGGCTGCCTCATGGGCAGCCCACCGCAGGGCCTCGATGGATCCCTCGGTGCCATCGACGCCGACGATCACTCGCGGTGCCGCCTCCGCCATGGTCAGTCTTCCACCGGAGCGAACTGCGGGTTGTTGGCGATGAACTCCTCGGGCAGGGTGCCACGCTCCACGATGACCGCCGTCACCATGTAGCGCAGGCCTTCGGGAGTCTCGGCGTGGGTGAGAATGTGGCAGTGCCAGGCCCACACGCCGGGCTCCATGCCCATGTAGAGCACCGTGTAGCGCTCGCCGGGGGCGACGTTGATGGTGTCGGTGGGCCACGGCTCGTCGAGCGGCACGCCGTCCTTGGCGATGACCCACCCCATCGGCTGGTGGAGGTGCATCGGGTGGGGCATGAGGCCCTCGTTGAAGTAGTGCACCATCATGGTTTCGCCCACCCGGATGGTGTACGGCTCGGTGCCCGGGAAGCTCTTGCCGTTGAGGCTGAGGCCGATGGTGCCGGCGTCGTTGAGCACCATGTTGACGGTCTTGGTGGGGGTGGCCGGGTAGCCCTTGTCGATCAGCTTCTGCGGCACCGGCATGTCGTCGATGAGGAACGCACCGAACATGCCGTTGGGGATCTGGATGTCGGCGCCGTGGTGCGGGTGGTAGATGCCCACCGCAGGACCCTGGGCCGTGAACTCGTACACCCGGGTTTCGCCAGGCGTTGCCGGCAGTTCGGTGTAGGGGTCGACACCGTCCATCACGTTGGGGACCCGGATGCCGTGCATGTGCAGCGAGTGGCTCATCGGCAGGTTGTTGATGACGATGACCCGCACCTTGTCGCCGGAGCTGACCTTGATGGTGGGGGCGGGGATCATGCCGTTGTAGGTCCAGCCTTCGACGAGGCGGCCGGGCTCCACTTCCCACTCCACCACCTTGGCCTCGAGGGTGAACACCTTCCACTCGCCGTCCATCTCTGGCTCGAGGAAGACGTTTGCGCCCGACTGGCCGGACGTGACGGCCGGGTAGGCCTGGCCGCGAGCGAGCATGGCGGCGTCCATCTCCGACCAGTCGTTGAAGCCGTGGAAGTCGCCTTCTCCGCTGCCGTCGCCTTCACCGGCGGCGCCGCCGGTGGTGCCCGGGCTCGGTTCCTGCGTGGAACTCACCACCAACTGCCCCACCATTCCG
>DMQJ01000413.1:0-339 GCA_003455715.1 Acidimicrobiaceae bacterium
CCCCGCGCCACCACCCCCGCCGACGGCCCCCCGCTGTGGGTGCGCGCGCCGCGCCGGCGGGCCGCACTCGTGGCCTACGTGCCGCAGAGCCCGCTCATCCCCGCCGACATGACCGGCAGCGAGTACGTGCTGCTCGGACGCAACCCGTACGTCGGCTACTTCGGCAGCGAGACGCGGCACGATCGGGCGCTGGTGGCCGATGTGCTGGCCCGACTCGACCTGCAAGAGTTCGCCGATCGCCGACTCGGCACCCTCAGCGGCGGCGAGCAACAGCGGTTGGTGATCGCACGCGCGGTTGCCCAGGAGGCACCCATTCTGCTGCTCGACGAGCCGACGAGC
>DMQJ01000413.1:468-7673 GCA_003455715.1 Acidimicrobiaceae bacterium
CAGCGCATTGCCATCGCCCGCGCGATGATCCTCAATCCGAAATTCGTCATGCTCGACGAGCCGACGAGCGCGCTCGACATCGGGCACCAACAGCAGGCGCTCGAACTGGTCGACCGGTTGCGTCGCGAGCACGGCCTCACCGTGGTGTCGGCTATGCATGATCTCACCTTGGCTGGGCTGTACGCCGACCGGCTCACCCTGCTGCATCAGGGCAGCGTCGTGGCGTCGGGTGCCGCCGCCGACGTGCTGCGCGCCGAAACGCTCAGCGAGTTCTACGGGGTGAGCGTCAGCGTGCACCACGAGCCCGATGGCACCGTCGTGGTAGTTCCACGGCGCACCGCGCCCCTCGCCTGACGCATCGCCGCGGGTACCGTTGGCGACGCATGAACGATCTGCAGCGCGACATCGCCGGGGCCATCGACGCCCACCATCGGCTTGAGGCCGACCTCTCCCAGTGGGAAGCGCTGGAGGTGGGCGAGCCGTCGCTGCTCGACGGATGGACGCGTGGGCACGTACTCACGCACCTCGCCCGCAACGCCGACAGCCACGCGCAGATGCTGGCTGCCGCAGCGCGCGGAGAACCTGCGGTGCAGTACCCGGGTGGTCGGGCCCAGCGTGACGCCGACATCGAAGCAGGTGCTGGTCGGCCGCTTGCGGAGTTGATCGCCGATGTCATGGAGAGCAATCGCGCGCTGGAGGCTGCGTGGAGCGCGGCCGGCGAGCGCGTGTGGTCGGCTACGGGCGACACGGTGGCGGGTCCGGTAGCGCTCTCCGACCTGCCGTTTCGGCGGTGGAGGGAGACCACGGTGCACCACGCCGACCTGGGTGGCGCGTTCACCTGGCGCGACTGGCCCGCCGACTACGTACGCCTGGAGTTGCAGCGGATGACGATGCTCTGGAACAGCCGTCAGTCGATGGGTCTCACCGGGCTCCCCGCGGCAGCGCTTGCTGTGCCGCCGGAGCATCGCCTGGCGTGGCTGATGGGCCGCGCATCCATCGACGGCCTGGCCCCTGCGGAGTTGATGGCATGACCCGTTGCTCGGTGCGCGCGCTGGTGGCGCTCGCGGTGGCGGCCGTCGTTGGCACGCTCATACCTCTTGCCCCCGCCTCGCTCGTGAGCGCGCACGCATCGCTGGAGTTCAGCGTGCCCGCAGCCAACGCCGTGCTCGAGCAAGGCCTGCCCGAGATCATCCTCGACTTCGACGAGGCAATCGAGGTGAGCCTGGCTTCGATCGAGTTGTTCGACGCCGACGGCGAGGCCGTGGAACTCGGGTCGCCGCAACGAGGCGTCGACGACTCGCAGGTGATGGCGTCGATGCCGCCCCTCGAACAAGGCCTCTACGCCGTGGTGTGGCGCATCGCCTCCGCCGACGGCCACGTCGTCGACGGCGCCTTCGCCTTCCAGATTGGTACGGCATTGGTCGGAGACCGCGACGAGTTGCTCGATCGCGTGCGCACCGATGCCATCGACACCGGCCTGGCGTGGCGTTACGGCGTCGCTCGGTTCCTCTCACTCCTCGGCGCGATGATCCTGTTCGGCGGAGGGTTCTGGGCGTTGCGACGCCCAGCGAGCGTGGTCAGCGAGCCGAGGGTGCAGGGCGTACTTGGGGTGTCGTTGGTGGCCTTCGTCGTGGGGTCGTGGGCGGCGTTCACGTCGTTCGCCGCGCAGGTGCGCGATGGGCAAGCGAGTTCGGCGTTTCACCCTGCGGCGTGGGCCGACGCGCTCGCAACGCTCACCGGCCGAATGCTCTTCCTACGCGGCGTGTTGTCGGTCGTCGCCGTGGTGATTGCCGTGCGCTTCGCCCGCCGAGATGGTGGTCCGGCAGGCATGGCTCGGCGTGCCCTCAGCGGCATCGGCGTCATGGCACTGCTGGCCACCGTCAGCTTCTCGGCAGCCGGGCATGCCAACTCGCTGTCGCCCCGCTGGGTGTGGGTCGGGGTCGACGCAGTTCATCTCGCTGCCGCGGCCGTGTGGCTGGGTGGGGTGGTGACGCTCTGGGCCGTGCCTCGGGCCCGACTCGCCGAACCCGAGTGCGAGCACGTTGCTCGGCAGTACTCCACGTTTGCGTCCGTCGCCGTGCCTGTGGTGGTGGTCACTGGCGTCGTCCAAGGCCTGCGCCTTGCCGATGGTGTCGACGATTTCACCGGCACCACCTGGGGTCGATTGCTGTTGGTGAAGCTGGTGCTTGTCGTGCTCATCCTTGCGGTCGCTGGCGTCTCCCGATGGTTGCTGCAGCACGATGGGGCGGCGTCGATTCGGCGCACCGTCGCGTTGGAAGCGGTCGTCGGGGTGGTGGTCATCGGTCTGGTCGCGGCACTCGTCGCCCAGCCGCCCCGCGCCGAGGTGCCCAGTGCCCCGTACGAGGAGTCGTTGGCAGGCAGCGGCGTCATCGCCTCGGTGTCGATCTCGCCAGGTCGCGTCGGTGCCAACGAGATCCACGTCGTGCTCGCACCGTCGGGAGGGTCGCTCACCCGAGTGGTCGATCTCACCGTTCGGGTCTCTCTCCCCGCGGCCGAGGTTCCTGCGTCGCCGGCGTCGATGATGGACGAGGGCCCCAACCACTACAGCGGCAGCGTGCTGTTCAGCCAGTCGGGTGAATGGACACTGGAGTTGTTGGTGCAGGTCACCGAAACCGAGACCGTGCTGCTCAAGTCGACGGTGTCGATTCCGTAGCGGGGGTACGCAACCACTCGGCCGCGTTGCGAGCGGCGAGGTCGATCACTGCATCGGCGGTTCCGACCGAGAACGTTCCGAGGTGCGACGGCGGGGCTGGCACTTCCACCACGGTGAGGCCCGACGGCGGTCGCCGCAGCACCGTGCGGCCGTGCGACTCGATACCCATCGAACTCGCTCGGAGCAGAATGTCGATGGCGCGGCGAGGGGGCTCGGCTTCAGCGAGCGGCGGCACGTGCAACACGAGCGCGCTGGCTGCACCAAGTTCGGCCGCGATGTCGAGCGGGAGGTCGGCCACCACGCCGCCGTCGATGAGCCAACTGTCGCCCCAGCGAACCGGGGGGTACACACCGGGAAATGCCGTGCTGGCCAACACCGCCTGCACCACCTCACCCTCCTGCAGCACCACCGGGGTGGCGGTGCGCAGATCGCTGGCGACGATGGCCAGGGGGATGGGAGCGTGCTCGAGCCTGCGGCCGCCGAGATGCCGACGCAAGAACGCGTGCCCGTGGCGGCTGTCGAGAAACGACGGGCGCAAACCAGCAAACGCAAGCGCCAGCCGACCCGGGTGCACCCGCAACAGATCGCGCCGCTTCACACTCCGCCACAGGGCGTCGACTCGTCGCATGCCATCCGCGCCGTGGTTCCACGAAAAGAGAGCAGCGTTGAGCGCACCGGCCGAGACGCCGATGAGAAGGTCGGGCACCACGCCCGCCTCGGCGAGCGCGGCGAGCACGCCCACCTGGTAGGCGCCCAGCGCGCCACCTCCCGGCAGCACGAAGGCAAGGGGCCTCGGCAGTGTGGCCAACTCAGCGGGCGTCATCGGTTGAAGTGTCGCAGAGCGGCGACAGCGGACACGACAACGTCGCTGCGCACTCAGGTTGCTGCGTCGGCGCCTGCCATCGCGGCGTTCACTGCCTCGCCGACTACGTCGTCCATCAGTTCGGCCTCGTCGTCGTATCCTGCGGCGCGGAGTTGGTCGAGCCAAACTCCGAACTCGATGCAGAAGGTCAGCAACGGATCGTCCTCGTCGGGATCGGCGAGTGGCGGTGGGGGAGTGCCGGAGGGCAGCCGGCCCTGGCTCACCAGCGAGCGAAAACATGCTGCGGCGAGCATGCTGCCGATCGCGGCCTGCCGGTGCTCGTGGGCCAGCTGTTCGGCGGCCGCGACGTCCATCGGGGCGTCGGTGAGCGAACCCACCAGCCCCGAGGCACCCAGCAGCGCGAGGTCGGTACCGATGCTCACGGCAGGCCCAGCAGGCAGGGTGGCGACAGCCGCGACGAGGTCGACCACGTCGAGCAGCAGATCCCAAGCTGCAGCTTCGGCTTCGGCGTCGGCGACTCGCTGATTGACGATGAGTTGCGAAAGCATGTTGAGGTAGGCGACCAGTTCGGCGATCACCTGCTGGTCGCGATGATCGATCGACACGACGAGTCCGTCGATGAGTTGCGGTCCGTTGGCGATCAACTGCTGCAGTGCCCCGTCGTTCCGGACGACGAAGGCGAGCAACTCTGCCTTCGTCGTGTCGTTCTGATCGACGATGTCGTCCCACTCCGAGTTGAGTGGCGAGAACTGCAGCGTCCACGGGGTGATCAGGTCGGCGAGGAAGAGTTCCCACCCGGTGGGGTAGGTGGGGTCGACCGGGTTGAGGTACCGCTCGGACGTTTCGAACCAGCGAAGGAAGGTGATCACCACCTCACCGGCGAGTTCCGTCGGCAGGTTGTCGGGTGCGGTACCGATGAGCGCTACTTGGTAGGCGAGCGCAGGGTCGTCGGCCGATTGGAAGAGGATGGCTGGGTGATCGGCCGCGTACAGCACGAAGGCCGCGGCGGCCTCCGGGCTGGCGGCGATGGCTTCGAACAGGAGGTCGGCGGCGTTGGGTCCGGGTGTCCACGAGTCGTACTCGTACGTGTTGTCGGCCTGCCAGCGGGTGAGAATGAGTGCGGAGACGGCCGCCAGCTCCTGCGGTTCGAGTGACAGTTCGCGGGCGACCAGCGCCGCCGCATACGGGGTCATCTCGTCGAACTGCGGGATGAGCGCCGCAGGGTCGGTGCACTGGTCGAGGTCGGTGAGCTGAACGGCTCGGGTGGCGGCGAGGGCCGTCACCACCCGGTCGATGCGTGCCACGGCGGCGATCGCCTCGGCCCCCGCGTCGTCGCCTCGCACAGTGAGGTCGACGCGGGCGTAGCCGAGCGCGTTGCAGAACCTTGCCCAGTCGTGGAAGTTCGCCAGGAATGCCGCGGTGAGCGCGGGGTCGCGGCTGATGATCTCAAGCTGCTGCGCCAGCCACGCCATCTGCTCCGGATCGTTCAGTAGTTCGTCGACGTCGGCGTCGTTCAACATCGCACCGAGCGCTCGCGCCTCCTCCGGCGTCACCACCGTTGCATCGTCGCCCACAAAGTCGGTGGCCAGGTGCCATCCGTAGCCCGAACTCATCACCCGGAAGAGCGACTGGTCGAGTCGATCCAGGTCGACCCCTGGACTGTTGCGGTGCAGCGGTGCCGACGAGAGGATGCGATCGATGGTCGGAAGCAGTAGGACCTCGAGGTCTTTCCGCATCCGGCGCACCGCTGCGTCGGAGGGAAGTGCTTCGTAGAGGCCGCACGTCGTGCCTCGCAGTTCGATGATGGCGTTGACGACGGCGTTGCGCAGCGTTGCCAGCCGTTCGGGGTGGTAGGCGAGCAGGTGTGTCATCGCGCTCCTGTCAAGGCGTTGGTGGCGCGCTCGGCTGCCTCTGCATCGGCCGCCTTCCGTTCCAGCGCCGACGCCACCCGACGAAGGCGGTCCACCTCATCGAGCAGGGTGGTTCGGTGGCCGCGCACGAGCCCGTCGGCCCATTGCGGTGTTGGCCCCACCCACGTGTCGGGTCCGGTGAGGCGGTGAAGCAGGAGCGCATCGAGTTGCTCGATGCGGCGCGCGAAGCGGCGCAGCGTGCGGGCTTGCTCGCGGTAAAGGTCGGACAGTGGGGCACTCATTCACCCTGTAGAGGCACAGCGAGTTTGCTGCGTCGGCAAAATCGTCGGAGGAGATTCAGACGAGCGTGCGCACGATGAGGTGGTGTGGCAGTTGCGTTGCTTCGTCGATGAAGCCGTCGCCTTCGACGGTGAACCCGTGGCGTAGGTAGAAGGCGAGGGCCGCGTCGCGGGCGCGCGCCCACACCATCGGGTGCCCTGCATCGGCCATGCGTTGGCAGCCGGTGTCGAGCAAGACTCCACCCAACCCGGTGCCCTGGAGATGACGCGCAGTCGCCATGCCGCGCACCTGCACGCCGGGTCGGCCATCCAGGGGGCGTGGCACCCAACTCGATGTGGCCACCAGTTCGCCGTCGACTCGGAGGCCCAGGTGGACACAGCCCGGCCAGGTGTCTTCAGGGAAGACCACCTCCTTCGTGGGCGTGTCGAAGCGAAGCACCGAGAGGCGCAGCGGGTGGGTGTCGGCAGCGGAGATCTCCACCACCTCGGGAGCGCTCACCGCAGTACCTGGGTGGCCGTGCCACCCTGCGCCGCCGATGCGTACATCGCGTCGACCACCCGGTGCGCAGCGACGGCCGTGTGCAGGTCGGGTGTCGCCGGTCGACGCTCGATGACGGCCTTGATGAACTCGCCGTCGGGGTTGTCGCCACCGTCGCGCATCGGCTGCACGGCCGCGGCGAGCGCCTCGCTTTCCAACGACCCGGTGGTGCCGTCGCTGTCGGTCCAGTTCACCGGACCGAACCAGTCGTCGCCTTCGATGACGATGTGGCGCCGCTCGCAGAACACCTCCACCCGCCGTAGGCTTGGGCGGGCAAGGTTGTCGTGCCACACGCTGGTGAGGGTGCCGGTGGCCCCGTTGGCGAAGCGCAGGCTCGCGGTGCAGACGTCTTCGATGCCGTCGTGGCCATGGAAGTTGGAGGTGTTGGCGCTGACGCTCGCGATGTCGCCGACGAGGTAGCGGAGCATGTCGACGTCGTGAATGCTGTGCTCGAGCAGGGTGCCCGCGCCCACCAGCGAGCGGTCGGCGCGCCACGTGCTGGCGTAGTGACCCTGGATGGGGATGAACTGGTCGTCGCGAAACACGACAGCCATCACCCGGCCGGCGGCGGGGTCGTCGATGAGGTGGCGCGCCCACAGGTACGCCGGCGAGCGGCGCAACACGAGCCCCACCTGGTGGGTGATGCCCGCTGCCGTCGCCACGTCGGCCATTCGTTGGGCGTCGTCGGCGGTGAACGCCAGGGGCTTCTCGCAGAACACGTGCAGGCCGCGCTCGACGGCCGAGCGGAGGAGGCGGGCGTGTTCGTTGGTCCATGTGCAGATGTACACGGCGTCGCAGTCGTCGAGGACGGCGTCCTCGGAGGCGGCGACGGTGTGCCCGCTGGCTGCGGCGAAGGCCGCGGCGCGCTCTGGGTCGGGGTCGTACACGCCCCGCCGATCCACGCGGGCGCCGCTGCGCCGCAGGCTCTTCGAGTGGTACGTGGCGATCAGCCCCGCCCCCAGAAACCCGACCCTCACCACGTCGTCCTGCATCCCGTCATCCTGCCACCCGCCCCACCCCC
>DMQJ01000017.1:0-6428 GCA_003455715.1 Acidimicrobiaceae bacterium
CCGAGGTCGTGGGTGATCAGCACGAACGCCATCCCGCGATCTCGTTGCAGGCGCTGCACCAGGTCGAGCACTTCCCGCTGGGTGGTCACGTCGAGCGCCGTGGTGGGTTCGTCGCCGATCAGCACCGTGGGGTCGCTCGCCAGGCTCGCTGCAAGGGCGACGCGTTGGCGCATCCCTCCGCTGAGTTCGAACGGATACATGGCGGCGACGCGCTCAGGCAGATCGACCTCGTCGAGGCGCCGGGCGATCTCCGCCGCAGTATCGAGCCCGGGTGGGAGGCTCGCCGCAACCTGCGGGCCGCAGCGATGCACCGGGCTGAGGCTGGTGAATGGGTTCTGCAGCAGCAGGCTGATGCGCGTGCCGCGAGCACTCGCCAGCGTCTCAGCGCCTGCGCGGCTACCGAGTTGCACCGTCGCGCCGGCGACACGCACCTCACCCCTGGCCGTGACGCCAGAAGGCAACAGCCCGGTGAGCGCCTTGGCAGTCATCGACTTACCCGAGCCGGACTCACCGACCAACGCCACCGTGCGGCCCGCGGCGACCGACAGGTGCATGTCGACGACGAGGGGACCGCGCGGCCCGTCGATACAGAGTCCGGTCGCAGCGAGCACGGCTTCGGTCGCCATCAGCGTCCTCTTCCTCGTTGCTCGAAACGCTCCTGCAGCCAATCGCCGAGCAGGTTGATCGACGAGGCCGTCACGATGATGAGCACGCCGGGCACCACGGCTGATCCCCAGTTGCGGCCGATGAGGTCGCGAGCGTCGCTGAGCTGACGACCCCAATCGGGTTCACCGGGGCCAACACCGAGGCCGAGGAACGACAGTGCCGACATCGACACCAGCGCGAACGCGATGTTGAGCAGCATCGTGGTGACCGCGACCGGCATCACGTTGGGAACGATGTGCCGGAACATGATGCGCCGATGGCTCAGGCCGAGCGCACGGGCGGACTCCACATACGGGCGGCTGGCCTGAGCGATGACTGCACCGCGCACCATTCGGATGTCGGTGGGCGAGAACAGCATCATCAGCACCGCGACGGTGACCCAGTAACCGCCATCCACCACACCTGCGATGACAAGGGCGATGAGGGTGGTGGGCAGGGCCAGCAGAAGGTCGGCGTACTTGGAGAGCATCAGGTCGACCCAACCACCGCGGTATCCGGCGAGTGTGCCCAGCAGCAGACCGATGAGCATCGACCCGAACGCGATCACCAACGGCCCGGCCAGCGCGGAGCGAGCACCGGCGATGGCCAGGCTGGCAATGTCGCGACCGTTCTGATCAGTGCCGAAGAGGTGGCCCGGGGTGCCGGGGGCCGTGACACCGGTGAGGATGTCTTGCCGTGCAGCGTCGGGGACGAGCCACTGCGATGTGAGCGCAAACACGGCCACCGTGGCCAGCGGCACGGCGACGAACAGCGGCGTGAGCGGAAGACGGCGAACGGTCACGTCAGGCCTCGGGCACGCACACGCGGGTCGATGAGGTAGGTGAGCACGTCGACAGCGAGAGCGGTGAGCGCGATGACCACTGCCGTGAGCAGCGTGACTGCCTGCACAACGGGAATGTCCTTGAACGTCACCGAACTGGCGAGGTAGCCGCCGATGCCGGGCAACGCGAACGTGGTCTCGACGAGGATGGTGCCACCGAAGAGGAAGGCGAACACCAGGCCCGACGACGTGACAATTGGAATGAGCGCATTGCGCAACACCAGACTGCGCACGGTGCGTTCGCTCAGCCCGCGGCTGCGTGCGAACGTGACGTAGTCCTGTTCGAGCTCGCCGAGCACCGCCGTGCGGGTGAGCTTGAACACCAGCGCACCCATTCCGATGGCCAGGGTGATGGCGGGCAGCACCAGGTGCCACAGCTCGTCGACCAGTCCGTCGCCGGTGCCATAGACGGGGAAGATCTCCACCCACACCCCGAACAGGTACAGCAGCACCAGGCCGATGGCATAGCTCGGCGCACCGACCCCGACGATCGACAGGAAGCTCACCCCGCGGTCGAACAACGACCCCGCCTTCCACGCGGCACGCACACCCATCGGCACCGCGACACCAATGGTGAGCAGGAAAGCCATCAGCGCCAACTTGAAGGTGAGCAGTCCTCTGCTTGCCAGCTCCGACGTGACAGTGATGCCACTACGGATCGACTCCCCGAAGTCCCACTGGAACACCTGCCCGAGCCACAGGACGTACTGAGTGATGAACGGCTTGTCGAGGTTGTGCTCGCGCCGGATGGCGTCGAGCAGTTCCTGCGTGGGCTCTCTCGGGCCGGCGAGGTTGCGCGCCGGATCGCCCGGTGCCAGGTGCAGCAGCCCGAACACGACGAACGACAACACCAGCAGCAACACCACGGTTGCGGCCAGCCGAACCAGCACGAACCTCGCCAGCGTTCCCCGCGAGAACCGCGAGGCCATTGCGTTGAACCTCAGTCCTTGGTGAGGATGCGGGGCGTCCAGGGCGACAGCAGGGTGTACGACCCGAAGTCTTGGATGGTGTACTTGTCGGCGAGGGCAACCGCAGCCTCACCCCACCACAGCGGCACGTACGGCAGATCTGCGAGGGCGATGCGCTGGGCCTCGACGATGATGTCGACGCGCTTGGCCGGGTCGGTCTCCTCGCGAGCCTCGACGAGCAGCGCGGCGACGTCGTCGTTGGCATACGAGGCAGGGTTGCCCTCGGCGAGGAACCAGTTGATGAGTTCGGCCGGATCGCCGGTGGCGTTGAAGTACCACATGTAGGCGATGCCCCAGTCGGGTGAGCCGATGGTGCCGTACCACTGCTCGACCGGCATCTCCTCGACCTCCAACGAGATGCCGATGGACTCAAGGTCTTGGGCCAACGCCTGGAAGGCCGAGCTCACCTGTGGGGCGCTCGACGACACGCCCACCTTGGCCGAGAATCCATCCGGCACTTTCGACTGTGCGAGTTCGGCCTTGGCCTTCTCGAGGTCGTACGGCAGATCGAGCACGGTCTTCAGCTTCTCGCGTGCGCCATCCGCACCGAGCACCGACTCGATCTGCTCGGGGGTGGTGAGCGCCGTGGCGACCTCGCCATGGCCACCGAGCAGTTGCTGAACGTAGGCGGGTCGGTTGCATGCGTAGGCGATCGCGCGACGCACGTGAATGTCGTCGAACGGCTCGACAGCCGTGTTGAAGTCGATGCCCACATAACTACGGTCGGGCTGGAACAGCACATCGGTGTTGTCGGTGGCATCCCACTGCTCGACCTGATCGAAGGAGATGCTGAAGGCGATGTCGATGTCGCCCGACGACCGGGCGAGGATGCGTGTGGACTCTTCAGGGATGAACTCGATCTTGACGGTCTTCACCGGCGCCTTACCGCCCCACCACGTGTCGACTCGCTCGAGCTCCACACCGCTGTCGGGCACGAACTTGGTGACCTTGTAGGGGCCGGTGCCGAGCAGCAGCGAGTCGGGAGTGCCGATGTCGCCGCCGCTCGCCTCGACGAACTTCTGCGACGTCACCCACATCGCGTTCGCCGCGCAGGGACCCCACTCGAACGCAACATCGGGCGAGCTGAGGGTGATAGTGACCTCGTTCTCCCCTGTTGCCTCGGCGCCCTCGACGTTGGCCCAGTAGTACGCGGTGTTGGGCGACACGGTCTCGTCCTTCGAGAGGCCCACCGAGTACACGATGTCGTCGACCGTGACCGGGGTGCCATCGCTGAACTTGGCATCCTTCCGCAGGGTGTACACGTAGGTCGTGGGCGATGTCTGCTCCCACTTCTCGGCCAGGGCGGGCACCAGCTTGCCGGTGCCATCGGGCGCCACCAGGCCCTCGAGCACCAGCGTGGCGACGTAGTAGTTGACGTTGCCGGCTTCCTTGCCCGGGTACAGGTTGGTGAGCGACGACGGGAAGGCCACGGTGAGGGTGTCGATCTCCTTCGAGCTGCCGCTGCCGCCCCCTGAGCCATCGGTGCTGTCGTCGTCGTCACCGCAGGCCGCGGCGATGAGCGCGAGGAGGGCGGTTGCGCCCGTGCCCTGCAGCAGGGTGCGGCGGCTAACGGTGAGGTGGCGAGTCATTGGTTCTCCTGGCAGTTCGGGGTGTGCACGTGGCGGAGACGAGGCGACACCGCAGAGCGTCTACTCAAACTTGCCACTTGACGCGCCACAGTAGACGACTGCTCGGGGCGTGTCGAACATCAAAGGGCGGGCGAACCACGGCGGATCGGGCAGGATGGGCGACGTGACGATCATCCGCGCCGTGCTCTTCGACAAGGACGGCACGCTGCTCGACTTCGCCGCCAGTTGGGGACCCACCAACCGTCGCGCGGCGCTGCACGCGGCCAACGGCGATTCGTCGCTCGCCGATCGCCTACTGCACGCCTGCGGCATGGACCCGACGACGGGCGAAGTGGCCGCCGACAGCCTGTTCGCCGCATCGTCCACCGGTGAGATCGCTCGAGCGATGGTGGAGCACGGCTCTCCGTTCGACGTGCACGACCTCACCGTCGCGCTCGACGGCTTCTTCGTTGATGGCGCGGCCCACGCCGTGCCCCTCACCGACCTTGCCGCGCTCTTCACACGTCTGCAGGCGCGCGGGCTGCGGCTCGGCATCGCGTCGAGCGACAACGAAGCGTCGATTCGCCTCATGGTGCAACACAAGGGGCTGGCCGACCTGGTCGACTTCGTGGCCGGTTACGACAGCGGCCATGGGGTGAAGCCCGGGCCAGGCATGGTGCACGCGTTCGCCGAGGCGGTGGGGGTGGGGGTGCACGAGGTGCTGGTGGTGGGCGACAACACCCACGACCTCCACATGGCGCGCCATGCGAAGGCGGGGCTCGCGGTGGGCGTGCTGAGCGGCACGGGCACGCGTGAGCATCTGGAGCCCATCGCCGACCACGTGCTCGACAGCGTCGACGACCTCGTCGCCCTCCTCGACGAACTCGCCGACAGGTGACTCAGCCGAAGAGCTTCTTGGCGATCACCATGCGCTGGATCTGGTTGGTGCCTTCGTAGATCTGGGTGATCTTGGCGTCGCGCATCATGCGCTCGACCGGGAACTCGTTGGTGTAGCCGTAGCCGCCCAGGAACTGCACCGCATCGGTGGTGACCTGCATCGCCACGTCGCTGGCGAAGCACTTGGCCATCGCTCCGGCCATGCTCAACTCGCCGCGCGGGTCGCCTTCGTCGGCGATCGCGCACGCTTTGTGCACGAGGCCTCGGGCGGCTTCGATCCTCATCGCGCAATCGGCCGCCATCCACTGCAGGCCCTGGTTGTCGGCAAGCGGTCGACCGAAGGTGCGCCGTTCCTTCAGGTAGCCAACGGAGTAGTCGAGCGCACCCTGGGCAACGCCCACCGCTTGAGCCCCGATGGTGGGGCGGCTGCGATCGAGCGTGTGCATGGCGATGGCGAAACCCTGCCCGACCTCGCCGATGCGCGCGCTGTCGGGCACCCGCACTTCGTCGAGGCGGATGATGCCCGTGGGCGACCCCTTGATGCCCAGCTTGTGTTCGTACTTCTCCACCTGCACGCCCCAGTCGGCCTCGACGAGGAAAGCGGTGATGCCAGCATGGCGGCTGTCGCTCGTGCGAGCGAAGACGGTGTAGAGGTCGCTGATACCGGCGTTGGTGATCCAGCACTTGGTGCCGGTGATCACCCAGTCGTCGCCGTCGCGGACAGCCTTGGTGGCCATCGACGCAACGTCGCTGCCAGCGTCGGGTTCGCTGAGGCCATAGCTGCACTGGCTCTCGCCGCTGCAGATGCGCGGGATGTGCTGCGACTTCATCTCGTGCGAACCGAAGTTGATGACCGGCAGCATGCCCAACTTGCTCACCAGGAACTGCAGGCTGGTGCTCACACATGCCCGCGCCAGTTCCTCGGCGACGATGGCCTGATCGACCAGTGAGGCGCCGCTGCCGCCGTACTCGGCGGGGTAGCTGAGCGCGGTGAGTTCCATGCTCTTCAACGCCTCGAAGGTCTCCCACGAGTACTCGCCGCTGCGGTCGATGTCGCCCGCCAACGGTGCGATCTTGTCGTCGCAGAACTGGCGCACCACGGCGCGGAACTCGTGCTGTTCATCGGTGAGAGACATCGGTTGCGACATGGCTTCATCGTGCCACGTTCCTGCCCTCCCCCACCCAACCCCTCACTCACCCCGGCGGAGGGTGGCCCATCCGGATCAGCGACGGTGACGAAGCAGAGGCATGCCCGACACCGAGCCCACCGCCACCGAGCACCGCCCGTCTCGCCGGGCGAGTGCGGTGGCAGGAGTGCTCGCCGGAGCCTCCGCGCTCGCGACCGGTGAGTTCGTTGGCGGGTTGCGCGCCTCGTGGCAAAGCCCGGTCGTGTCGGTGGCCGAAGCGGTGATCGATGCGGCGCCCCGACCGGTGAAGGACTTCGCGATCGAGACGTTCGGCGAGGACGACAAGGTCGCTCTCGTCGTCGGCATCCTCGCCTTCAGCGCG
>DMQJ01000017.1:6613-6947 GCA_003455715.1 Acidimicrobiaceae bacterium
GGCATCCTCGCCTTCAGCGCGATCTTCTCGGCACTGCTCGGGTTGATCGCACGCAAGCGACTGCCGGTCGCTGCAGGCGGCTTCGTCCTCTTCGCACTGGTGGGAGTGTGGGCGTCGCAACGGTTCAGCACCGCCACGTTCGACGCAGCACTTCCGAGCGCAGCGGCTGGCGTTGCGGGCGTTGCAGCCATCGCAGGACTGCGTCGTGCGGCGACACCAGCGACGCCCGCGACGCCAGTGACGCCAGCGACGCCCGTGACGCCGGCAGCAGCACCAACGTCGGAGCCGACGAGCCCGCCGCCGACCGGGTCGACGATCAGATCGGAAGAGCACA
>DMQJ01000028.1:0-11378 GCA_003455715.1 Acidimicrobiaceae bacterium
GACAAGCCAGCGTTCGTCGGCCGCGACGCGCTCCTGCGCACCGCCGCGCTGCCCGACGAACGCCGTCTGTTCGGCTTCCGCATGGACGGCCCGGCGCCGTTGGAGGGTTCGGTCATCCGAGCCGCCGACGGCCCGCACGCCGGTGAGGTGGTGGGCCACGTCACGTCCAGTTGGGATTCACCGCTGTTCGGCCACGCCGTGCTGATGGGGTGGCAGAAGCGCCTTCCGCACGCCGACGTGGTGGAGATCGATGGCCGTGTGGCACAGGTGAGTGCGATGCCGTTCTACGACCCGGAGGGTTCCCGTGCCCGCGCCTGATCCCATCCGTTTCCGACCCCTTGAGGGCTGGCGCATCATCGCCGAGCCCGCTGCCCTCGACGCCGCCCACTGGCCCGCTGGCTCCGAGGTCGTGCGCATCTCGCCCGACGATGCGTTCGTCATCTGCCCCACTGCGGAAGGGTGCACGCACCCGACGGTGCCGGCCGACCCCCACGCCATCGTCACCCCCGAGCACGGCTTCGCCGGAGCCACGGTGGATGCGGCCCACGTGGAGTTGCTCGCCCTGCACCACATCGAGTGGCAGGTGCCCAGCGCCCGGCCCGCGCTGGCCCAGGGCCAGATCGCCGGTGTGCCAGCGAAGTTGGTGCTGCGCGCCGATGGTTCGGCGCTGTTCCTGGTGGCGTGCGCCGCGAGGCACGAGTTGGAAGAACGGTTGGAGGGACGGCAGTGAACGAGTTCGTCGAAACCCTGCTCGACCTGCCGTGGCAGGTGGGCGACCCGAAGCCGGTCTACGACGTGGTCATCATCGGTGGCGGCGGCCACGGTCTGGCCACCGCCTACTACCTGGCCACCCGCCACGGCATCACCAACGTATGTGTGCTCGACGCCAACTTCATCGGCTCGGGCAACTCGGGCCGCAACACCACCATCATCCGCAGCAACTACGGCATCCCCGAGAGCGTGCACTTCTACCAGCGCAGCCTGGAGATGTACCAGCAACTCGAAGACGAGACCGGCTGCTGGATCATGCACACCACCAAGGGCCAGATCTGGACGGCGCACTCGGTGATGACGGCGCGCACCGAACAGACCCGGGCGTTGATGAACGCCGCGTGCGGCGCGAAGACCGATTACATCGGCCCCGACGAGATCAAGCGGCTGTGCCCGCAGATGGACATCACGGGCGGCGGCCGTTACCCGGTGCATGGCGCCAGCTACCACCACGAGGGGGCTACTGCCCGCCACGACCGTGTGGTGTGGGCGTACGCGCAGGGTGCGCTCCGCCACGGCGCGCACGTGTTCCAGCACACCCCGGTGACGGGCCTCACCCGCGGTGCCGACGGTCGGGTCACCGGTGTGGTCACGCCCAAGGGCAACATCGCTGCCGGCACGGTGATCTCCGCGGTTGGTGGGCACGTCAGCACGGTGGCCGGCTGGGCCGACGTGCGCCTGCCCATTCGCACCCATGCGTTGCAGGCGTTCGTCACCAACGCCTACGCGCAAGAGTTCGCTCCCATCGTCTCCAGCAACGACCTGGTCTTCTACGTCAGCCAGACGCCGCGTGGCCAGATGCTCATCGGCGCCGAGTACGACCGCTTCGCCAGCTACCGGCAGACCACCACGTTCAGCTATCTGCAGGCGTGTTCGAAGAAGGCGGTCACCATGTTCCCCTTCCTCGGCAAGCTGCGCATCCTGCGCTCGTGGACGGGTATCTGCGACGTGTCGACCGACTTCTCGCCCATTCTCGGGCCCACCACCACCGACGGCTTCTGGCTGTCCACCGGCTGGGGCACGTGGGGGTTCAAGGCCATTCCTGCTGCTGGCTCACAACTGGCCCAACTGCTGGCCACCGGGTCGGCGCCGCTCATCGAACCGTTCGGCCTCGACCGTTTCGCCCGCGAGGCTGCGATGGCCGACCCGAGCTCGGCAGGAACGAGGTAGCGATGTTGTGGGTCACTTGCCCCAACTGCGGGTCGCGTCCGTATGAGGAGTTCCGCTACGGCAGCGTCTTCCCCGTCACACCCGAACGCATCACCGACGCCGATGCCCGCAACGTCGACTACGCCTGGATGCAGGACAACTTCGAAGGGCCCACGCTCGAGCGTTGGTTCCACGAGGCAGGGTGTCGTCGCTGGTTTACGGCCAAGCGCGACACCACCACCGACGCCTGGCTCGCACTCGACGACTGATCAGGCGATGTAGGGTCGGCGCCATGCGTCTGACGGGACATCGGGCGGCCTTCGCGGCCATTGGCGTTTTTCTCTCAAGTGTCGTGGTAACGGTGGTCGCGCCCCTGGCGCCGACACCCGTCCACGCGGCGAGTATCACCGTGAACACCGCGGCCGACATTGCCCCCACCGCGGGGGTGTATCCCAACGACGGGTTGTGCAGTCTGCGCGCAGCCATCACCGCAGCGCAGAACAACTCCAACGCGCACGACGTGAACTGCACGCCCGGTGCGCCCGTGTCGGGTGTGCTCGATGTCATCCAGATTGACCCGTCGCTTGCCGGGCAGACGCTGACGCTGAGCTGGAACAACGGCAGCGGCGTGCAGCCATTCGACGTCATCTACGACCTCAACAACCCCCTGGAGATCATCGGCCCGACCCTCAACGCGGGCGACTTCGTCATTGACGCCAACAACGCCGTGCGCCCCTTCGGTGTCGGCTTCGGTGGGTCGGTCGCCGGCTCGCTCAAGCTGGCGAACCTGACGGTGCGCGGCGGCAACGGTCGGTCCAACGGCGCGTCCGGATTCGGTGTCAACGGCGAAGGCGGCGCGATCTACCTGGGCGCGGTCAACACCGGCGGCCCGATCACCGGCTCACAGCTCACTCTCGACAACGTGGTGCTGCGCAACAACCAGGTGAGTGACACTGGCCGGGGTGGCGCCATCTTCGGCACGGCACCGACCATCACCAACAATGGTGGCGCGTACATCAGCAACCGGGCGAATGGCAGCGGCTCGGTCGGCCGCGGTGGGGCGATCTTCGTCGAGGAAGGCCCCGCCACCATCAATGGTTACGCCGTCCTGTTCGAGGGCAACTCTGCCAACTTCGCAGGAGGAGTGATCGCCTCCAACGCGGCGAACAGCAACCCGATGCTCCACCTCGAGCGCAGCCTGCTGAAGGACAACACTGCGACCAACGGCGGGGTGATGTACCTCGACTCCACTCAGGCAGGCAAGATCGTCGAACTGTACGACTCCACCGTGTCGGGTGGCAGCGGCGTGCTGTTCACGGTCACCAACACCCAGACGTACGACTTCCAGCGCGTCACGTTCGTCAACGCTGGCCAGATCGTTCGCGCTGGCGGCGGCACCATGGTGAACAGCATCGTCACGGGTACGACGAGTTGCACCGCCACCGGCGTCGGCACGCACACCGGCTCGCGCAACCTCATCGATGCCGGCGCGTGCACGATCCTCAACTCCACCGATGTCGGCGACATCACCAACCTCGGGCCGCTGGCGCAGAACGGTGGCCCCGAGGTGCAGCGCACCTACGCCCTGCTCGACGGCTCCACCGCGATCGACAACGGCGACTCCGCCTACTGCGGCACCATCGATGCCCGTTCGGTGGAGCGCGGTCTCGACGGCGACAACGCGGTCGACTCACCTCAGGTGGGCGACTGCGACATCGGCGCGTACGAATACGCCAGGTTCGTCGTCAATTTCGTCACCGGCACTAGTTCGGTGAACGAGAACGCTGGCACCGGCACGGTGGGTGTGAAGCTGAAGATCCTCGACCCCGCCGACAATCCGCTCACCGCGCCACTGACGGTGAACGTGGGAGTTGCTCCCGGTTCCAGCGCCTGGCTCGGCGACGGCACCGACCCGTTCGACGACCTCTACATCACCGGTGGTGCCGTGGTCTTCCCGGCGGGCAGCGGCGACGGGACGATCGTCAACGTGCCGATCACCGTTTTCCAGGACGACATCGCCGAACTGCTGGGCGAGCAGGCCAACCTGAACATCACCGGCAGCCCGACCCCGGGTGTGGCGGTGGCGGAGCCCAAGCAGCACGAGCTGAACATCCAGGACGACGACCAGCCCGGGGTGATCGTCACAGAGAGTGGCGGGTCGACGTCCGTCTCCGAGGCCACCCCCGGCACGGGCGACACGATCACGGTGGCCCTGCAGTCGCGCCCCAACCTCGAACTCGTGAACGCTGCGCTGTTGCCCGACCGTGCCGCCTACGGCGACCCGGCCGACGTCACCATGACCATCACCCCGGACCGCGACTGCGTCATCAACGACGGGTTCACCACCGGTACCTCGGCATCGCCATTGGTCACGACAATTCTCAATGCCAACTGGCAGACCGGCATGAACCTCAACGTGTTCGCCGTCGACGACCTGTGGGACGAAGACCTCCGCGACGAGTCCGTGCCTCATTTGTGTGAACTGCGGTTCACCTTTGCAAGCGCCGACCCACTGTACGACGCGACGCAGGATGCTTTCGAGGTCGCGGTGCAGGACAACGACATCGCCGGTGTGAACGTCGATTATGTGAGCGGCACCGGGGTGCTGCCCGAGGGCGGGTCGGCGACCTACGTGTACCAGGTGTCGCTCGACACCCCGCCCGACCCTGGCAAGCCGCTGCCCGTCACCCCGCGGGGTCCGACGGGTGTGGTGTTCCAGGCCGGCGACGACTGCCTGGTCAACGGCCAGGCCAACGTCACCCTGCAGTTCACCGGCGCCGACTGGAATCTTCCGAAGACGCTCACCATCTCGCCGGTCGACAACATGACGGTCCAACTGCAACACGAGTGCACCATCACCAGTTCGATCAGCAGCCCCGACCCGGTGTACGCGAACCTCGACGACGCCCCGGTGTTCAGCGGCACGCCGCCAACGCTCACGGTCGACATCCAGGACTACGACCCGCCGACGGTCACCAACGATCCTCCGTTCGTGGATATCACGGTGGGAACGTTGAGCGTCAGCGAGGCCACCCCAGGTACGGCCGACACGGTGTCGGTGGTGTTGCGGCGCCAACCCCTCGCCGATGTCGACGTCACCATCGAGGCACCCATCGACGGACTGATCGCCGGTCGCCAGTTGCAGGTCGAGGGTGGCAACTCCGTCGTCCTCACCTTCACTCCCGGCAACTGGGATGTGCCGCAGATCGTCGACGTCACGGCCGTCGACGACGACTACGACGAACTCGACACACACAGCGCAGCGCTCAACGTGTCGATCAGCAGCACCGCTGCAGGGTTCGCCGATCCGGCGCTGCGGAAGGTGGTGATCGACAGTGTCGAGTTCGCCGACAGCGGCAGCATCGCCGCGTCGATCACCGACAACGACACCAGCGAAGTGCTGTACACCGCATCGGGGGGCACCACCGTGGTGGCCGAACCGAACGGCACCGACACGATCGCCCTGTCGCTGGCGACGCACCCGTACGCGTCGGTGACCATCTCGGTCGGCACCGGCGACCAATGTGCGGTGCAAGGTTCGAGCGTGTTCACCGTTCCTGGCGACGACTGGAACGTGCCACAGACGCTGACCCTCGTGGCCGTCGACGACGACGACGTCGAGGTCGATCCGCACGCCTGTGGCCTGCTGTTCGACGTCGCGAGCAGCGACCTCCTCTACGACGTGCTCGATGAGAGCTTCGACATCGAGGTGGACGACGACGAGGTGGCCGGGGTGGAGATCACTGCCGGTGCACCGTTGGTGGTGGCGGAGGTCGGCACGACCGACACCATCGAGGTGGTTCTGTCCGGCAGGCCGAGTGCGAACGTGACGGTGCACTTCGCCAGCAGCGACGGCCAGCTCGCACCGCCGGCGGACCTCACGTTCACTCCGCTGAACTGGAATGTGCCGCAGACGGCGACGGTGGGTGCCGTGGACGACTTCGTCGACGAGACCGACCCGCATGCCGCCGACATCACGGTGTCCGTCGTGTCGACGGCGATCAGGTTCAGCACCGACCCGATCATCATCACGGACAGCGTGATCGGCGACGAGACCGTCGGCGCATCGATCGCCGACGACGACACCGCGGGCATCACCATTGGCGACGCTCCGTTTGCGGCCGCGGAGAACGGCGGCACCGACACGTTCACGGTGGTGCTGGACTCGGAGCCGATCTCGACGGTGGAGATCGCGGTGGTCGACGACGGCCTCTGCGACGCCTCGCCGGAGCTGCTGACCTTCACTGCAGCCAATTGGGACGAACCGCAGACCGTCACCGTCACCGGTCTGAACGACGACATCGACCATCTGCAGGGCTGCGTGCTCGACGTCGTCGGCGGTGCAGTCGACGACAACTACGACGGGCTCACCGAAGGTGCCTCCGGCGAGATCATCGACGACGACGTGGCCGGCGTGAGCCTCAGCCTTCCCGGTGGTCCGCTGGAGGTCGACGAGGCCACCGTTTCGACGGATGCCTACACGGTGGTGCTGACCTCCGAGCCGCTGGCAGACGTGACGATCACCGTGGCCAACGCCTCGGGTGACGTCACCGCTACCACACCGCTGACCTTCACCTCGGCGAACTGGGACACGCCGCAGGACGTGACGGTCACGGCCGTCGACGACCTGCTGACGGAGACCTCGCCGGAGAACGCGACCGTCACCCATGTGGCGACGAGCAGCGATCCTGCCTACGACGCCATCGCGATCGCCAACGTCGTCGTGAGTGTCACCGACGACGACATCCCCGGGCTGGAGCTCGTCGAGTCCGGCGGGAGCACGGTGGTGGCGGAGCCCTCGGGCACCGACGGCGTCGCCATCGCGTTGGCCACCGAGCCATCCGCTTCGGTGACCGTGACGGTCAGCACCGACGCCCAATGCGCCGTGCAGGGCGCGAACGTGTTCACGTTCCCGGCCGCCGACTGGAACGTGCCACAGACGCTGACCCTCGTGGCCGTCGACGACGACGTCGTGGAGGCCGACCTCCACCCGTGCAGCGTCGACTTCGCGGTGGAGAGCACCGACCTGCAATACGACGTGGTCGACGACTCGCTGGTGATCGATGTCGACGACGACGAGGTGGCGGGTGTGGAGATCACCGCCGGCGCGCCGCTGACGGTGGCGGAGGCTGGTGCGACCGACACCTTCGACGTGGTGCTGGCGGGCAAGCCGAGCGCCAACGTGGTCGTGCACTTCGAAGCGTCGAGCGGACAGATCGCCGCTCCTGCCGATCTCACCTTCACGCCTGCGAACTGGGACGTCCCGCAGACGGCGACGGTGGCCGCGATCGACGACTTCATCGACGAAACCGACCCTCACTCCGCAAGCCTGACCGTGAGCGTGGTGTCGACGGCGCTCGGCTTTGGCACCGCCCCGATCATCACCGTCGACTCGGTGGCGACCACCTCGGTGGCCGTCGAAGTCGCCGACGACGACACGGCGGGTGTCACCATCGGTGGTGCACCGTTCGTGGTGGCAGAGGAGGGCGGCACCGACACCTTCACCGTGGTGCTCGACTCGCAACCGACGGCCGACGTCACCGTCAGCCTCACGCCGACGGGGTTGTGCACGGTGGGGCCCAGCCCGCTCACCTTCACGTCGGCCAACTGGAACGTGCAGCAAACCGTCACGGTCACCGGCCTCAACGACTTCATCGACGGAGGCCCGACCTGCTCAATCGGGGTCACCGCCTCCAGCGCCGACACGAACTACTCGGCGATTGCCCGCACCGTCAATGGTTCGGTGATCGACAACGACACGGCAGGCATCACCGTGACGGCAGGTTCGTTGACGGTGTTCGAGCACACAGCATCGAGTGCGAGCTACACGCTCGTGCTCAACTCGCAACCCATCGGCAACGTGACGATTCTCGTCGGCGGTGGTAGCGACGTCACCGTCACGAGTTCGGTCACGTTCACCCCGGCGAACTGGAATGTTGCCCAGACCGTCATGATCACCGCTGTCGACGACGGCGCGATTGAGGTACCGGTGGAGACGGTGCTCGTCGCGCACGCCGCGGCCACTAGCCCCGACCCCCTGTACTTGGGTCGAGCAACGGCTTCGGTGTCGGTCGCCGTGGTCGACGACGACACCGCCACCACCGTGTCCGTCGATCCCGACCCAGCCGGCGATGCTGACACCCTCACCCTCACTGCCACGGTCACCGGCGGCGACGGCTCGCTCACGGGTACCGTCCAGTTCTTCGTCGACGCCGCCCCAGTCGGTTCGCCAGTGGCGCTCGTGGCGGGTACCGCCTCCACCGACGTCGGGCCGCTCACGAAGGCCACCTATTCGATCACCGCGGAGTACTCGGGCGACGCCGACAACGACCCGTCATCCGGCGCTACGAGCATCGAGGTGACGGCCACGCCGGAGCCTGACAACGACGAGTTCACCGTCGACGAAGACAGTGGGCCGACGACCTTCGCCGTGCTCGACGGCGATGTCGACGGAGACAGTGACCCACTGGAAGTGGTGAGCCACACCGACCCCGCGAACGGGTCTGTGACGTGCTCGGCGAGCGACTGCACCTACACGCCGGACCCCGACTTCCACGGCGACGACTCGTTCACCTACACGGTCAGCGACGGCTTGCTGGAAGCCTCCGCCACCGTGGTGGTGCACGTGTTGCCACTGAACGACCCGCCTTCGGTGACGCCCATCACCGTCACCGTCACCGCCGGCGACACCATCACCTTCAACGTGCTCGGCGGTGCGACCGACGTCGACGGCGACCTGCTGACGGTGGAGTCGTACACCCAGCCCGCCCACGGCACGGTCACCTGCACACCACAGGGAAGCTGCACATACACGCCAGCCGTCGGCTACTCCGGCCCCGACTCGTTCACCTTCGTCGTCACCGACGGGCAACTCGACACCACCGGGCTCGCTGGCGACATGACGCTGGCGGCGACAGCGCCGGGCACGGTGAACATCACCGTGAACGCGGCGCCACCCACCACGACTCGGCCGCGAGGGATTCCTGAGACGGGTGGCGACGCGCGCTCCTCGGCGGGCGCGGCGCTGATGCTTCTCGCACTGGGTGCGTTGTTGATCGGCACCACGCGCCGCCGGAAGGCTGCCGCCCGCTGAGATCGTGCAGCGGGTAGGGCGCGACTCGGCGGCTGCCTCGATGCTCAGCCGGCAGCGACCCCACGCGGGGCCTCGTTGCCGACCATCGATACGCGCTCGCCCGAGCGGGTGTACGGGTAGTAGTCCCAAACGGCATGGTGCTGCGTGCACCGGTTGTCCCACAGGGTGAGGGTGTTCGGCTGCCACTGCACCCGGCACGTCAGCCGAGGCGTGGTGGCGATCATCTCGAACAATGCGTCCAACAGTGCACGGCTCTCCCATGGCTGCAGGCCGCGGATGTGCGAGGTGAAGCCGCTGTTGACGTACAGCACCTTGCGGCCGGTCACCGGGTGCACCGTGACCACAGGGTGCTCGTGGCGCGGGTAGCCGCCCTCAGGGGGAGTGGACTTGTAGGTGTTGACGTACGGCAACGCGCCGTCGTGCACTGCAGTCAGCCCTTCCAGCAGTTGCTGCATAGGCGCGGAGAGCAGCTCGTACGCGAGGTACATGTCGGCGAACAGGGTGTCGCCGCCGCCGCACTCGGGCACCTCCGTGACGTACAGCGCCGAGGCCATGGGCGGGATGGCCTCGCACGACACATCGGTGTGCCACCCCTCGCCTGCGGTGTAGGCGGACTCGGCGGTGGTGCGCACCACAAGAATCTCGGGGTCGCCGCCGCGTGCGTAGTTCATCGGGTGTGTGTGCAGGGTGCCGAACGTGCGGCCGAACCGCTTGTGTGCCTCGCGATCGAGGTGCTGGTCGCGGAACACGAGCACGCTCCAGTCGGCCCACGCCTGACGCAACGATGCGGCGACGTCGGGGTCGAGCGGCTGCGACAGGTCGAGCCCGTCGACCTCGGCGCCGATGTGCGGCGTCAGCGGCTGCACCGTGAAGCCGTCGTATGTCGATCGCCCGGAGTCGACCGCCCCTGCCCGGTGACGGTGTTCCCCAGGACGGCGCGGATGAGACGGTGCAACTGCAGCAGTGTTCATGAACCCCCCCTTGCTTCGCCCGCCAGTGTCGCGCGTCGGCCCCATCCGCACCGTTGCTGGCGCGCCGAGTTGCCGAGTTCCGGCTACTTGGTGCGCTTCTGCACGTTGGCCCAGTCGTCCTTCAGGCCGACCGTGCGGTGGAAGACGCCCGGCTCGATGGGGTCGGCGGCGAAGTAGCCGAGCCGTTCGAACTGCACGACGCCACCTGCAGGCGTGCCTCCGAGCGCAGCTTCGGCCTTGCCGCGCTGGATGGTCTTCGAGTCGCGGTTGAGGTCGTCGAACGGGTCGCCCGTGCGCTCGCCCGGCACTTCTGCGGCGAACAGCCGGTCGTACAGCCGGGCTTCGATGTCGATGGCGTGAGCGGTGCTCACCCAGTGGATGGTGGCCTTCACCTTGCGACCGTCGGGCGCCTGCCCGCCGCGGGTGTCGGGGTCGTAGGTGCAATGCACAACGGTGACGTTGCCGTCGGCGTCGGTGTCGAAGCCGGTGCACTTCACGTAGTACGCGCCGCGCAAGCGCACCTCGGCGCCCGGGGTGAGGCGGAAGTACTTGGGTGGCGCCTCGGCCTTGAAGTCGTCGGCTTCGATCCACAGCTGACCGGTGAACTCCACCTCACGTGTGCCGTCGGCCGGGTTCTCCGGATTGTTGGCCAACTCCACCATCTCGGAGTGGCCGTCGGGCCAGTTGTCGATCTGCAGGAGCACCGGCTGCAGCACCGCCATGCGCCGCAGCGCCGTGCGGTTGAGTTCGTTGCGGATGAACCACTCCAACAGCTCGATCTGGTGGCGGCTGTTGGTCTTGGCCACACCGATGAAGTCGCAGAACGCACGGATAGCCGTGGCGGGGTAGCCGCGGCGACGCAGGGCCCGCAGGGTGGGCAGGCGCGGGTCGTCCCACCCCTCGACGATGCCGTCGGTGATGAGCTGCAAAAGCTTGCGCTTGGAGGTGACGGTGTAGGTGAGCTCGAGGCGAGCGAACTCCGTCTGGCGCGGCTGCTCGAACGGCAATGGCAGCTGCTCGAGGTACCAGTCGTAGAGCGGGCGGTGACTGTCGAACTCCAGCGAGCACAGGCTGTGGGTGACCCCTTCGATGGCGTCGCTCTGCCCGTGCGCCCAGTCGTAGGTGGGGTAGATGCACCAGTCGTCGCCCGTGCGGTGGTGATGCTCGTGGCGGATGCGGTACATCACCGGGTCGCGGAACTGCATGTTCTCGTGCTGCATGTCGATCTTGGCCCGCAGCACGTGGCTGCCGTCGGGCAGGCCGCCGGCGCGCATCGCACGGAACAGGGCGAGGTTCTCCTCCGCGGAGCGGTTGCGGAAGGGGCTCTCGATGCCCGGCTTGCCGTAGCCGCCGCGCTGCTCGCGGATGGTGTCGGCGTCCTGGTCGTCGACGTA